>JASJYE010000421.1 GCA_030123645.1 Candidatus Hydrogenedentota bacterium
CCGGCGTCGCGGAAACCGCCGGTATGAGTGAGAATATGGCGCATCGTAACGCTGTCTTTCCCGTGCGCGCCGAATTCAGGGATCGTTTCCGCGATGGGGGCGTCGAGGTCGACCTGGCCCTGTTCCCACAACTGGCCGATGGCGACTGCGCCGACGGGCTTGCCGGCGGAAAGCGACAGCACGAGATGGTCCGTTGTCAGCGCAATGCCCTCGCCCTCGTTCGCTTCCGCGTCGGCCAGCCCGAGCGCGCATTCGGCGATGCATTCCCCCTTGAGGGAAACGTAAAGCTGTGCGCCGATGTGCAAGCCGCGATCCATGCCCACCTGAATGATATTCGTCGCCGTGGGCAGAATTTCAGTTAGGTCTTGCAAAGAAAAACCCAAAACTCACGCGTGCCGCCGCGTGCATTTTTCGTTGGTTCAGCCGCCACGCTGCATAGTAAACGCCCTCTCGCTTTCAGACAAGTTTCGCGGCGCGGCGCGATTTCCCGAGGCAGGAGAATTTAGGTACAATTCGCGTATGGCGCTTGAGGCTTCCAAAATCCCCGTCGAACAGGCCGAGATCTGGACCGTCAGCCAACTGACGCGGCGCGTGAAGGGGCTGATCGAGGACGAAATCGGCACGATTTGGGTGGGGGGCGAGATCTCGAATTGGCGCGTGTCGCCTGCGGGCCACGCGTATTTCACTTTGAAGGACGAGAACAGCCAACTCTCGGGGGTCATGTTTCGCGGGCGCTTGGCGGGGCTTCGTTTCGAGCCGGAGAGCGGTCTCGAGGTGATCGTGAGCGGGCTGGTGACGGTCTACGAGCAGCGCGGCCAATACCAGATCATCTGCGAAGAGATGCAGCCGAAAGGCGTTGGGGCGCTGCAACTCGCCTTCGATAAACTCAAGGCGAAACTCGAAGCCGAGGGCCTTTTCGATGAGGAGCATAAAAAGCCGCTGCCCTTGCTGCCCCGGCGCATAGGGATCGTGACGTCGCCCACGGGGGCCGCGATTCGCGATATCCTGAACGTGATCGAGCGGCGTTTCGCCAACGTGCATGTTTTGCTGTATCCGGCGCGCGTCCAGGGCGAGGAGGCAGCGCCCGAAATCGTCGAGGGGATCGAGACGCTGGACGCCTATGGCGTCGACGTGATGATTATCGGGCGTGGCGGCGGATCGCTCGAGGACCTCTGGCCCTTCAACGAAGAGGCGGTCGTTCGGGCCGTGTTTGCGGCTGAGACGCCCATCATCTCAGCGGTCGGTCATGAGATTGATTACTCGCTGTCCGATCTCGCGGCCGATGTCCGGGCCCCGACGCCGTCGGCCGCGGCGGAACTCGTCGTTCAGGAGCATGAAGCGCTCGTCGAATCCGTTTCGAGGTTGCAGGCCCGGCTGGGCCGTGCCATGAGCAGCAGTATCGAGTCGTTTCGAAACCGTCTCGACGTCGCCAAGGCCAGTTACATTTTTCGAAGGCCCGAGGAGCTTATCCGCCAACTTCGCCAGCGCACGGATGAAGGCCGAATGGGCTTGGAACGCGCTGTGCATGCGCAGGTCGACGCGGAACGCCACCGCTTGAACTCGGCGCTGCGGGCGATCGCGCTTCTTTCACCTGTGAACCAGATTCAACGCGCGGTAGAATCGCTTGGGGCTTTGCGGCTGCGGCTGCTGTCTGGCGGAAGCTCCTCGCTGGGACGAAAGCGCGCGAAATTTCATCCGCTGGTGGCGCAGTTGGACGCGCTCAGCCCGCTGGCGATCCTGTCGCGCGGGTATTCGGCGGCCTGGAAGATGCCGGGCGGGGAACTCGTGCACGACGCGAAACAACTCAAGCCGAAGGACAAGCTCAAGCTGAAGTTTGGCAAAGGCGGCGCATCGGCCACCGTCGATAAGATTGAAGAGGACTGATCAGCGGCGCTTGCTGAAGGAGGATAGGGAACGTGGCGGAAGCTAAATTCGAAAAAGACCTGGAGAAGCTCGAGAGCATTGTGGAGTCGCTCGAGGAAGGCGGCTTGCCTCTCGATGCGTCGATCAAGAAATTTGAAGAAGGGATCAAGCTCGCAAAACGATGCGAGGATGCTTTGAGCTCGGCAGAGAAGAAAATTGAAATACTGACGAAGAACGCCGCTGGAGAGGTCAAATCGGAGCCCTTCGAAGGGGACGGCGAGACCGGGGACGCGTCCGAGGAGGAAAAAGAGGAAGAAAAGGAAGAAGAATCTGACGACGGTGAGATGCTGTTTTGAGCACCGTCGTTGAATATCTCGAGGAACGCGCCCGGGTGACCGATGCCGCGCTCGAGTTGTATCTCTCGACGTGGGAAGGCGCGCCGGAGACCTTGCGGGAGGCGATTCGTTACAGTCTGTTCGCGGGCGGCAAGCGGCTCAGGCCAGCGCTGGCACTGGGCGCCGCGGAGATCGTGTGCGGCGATAATAGCGTCGCGATGCCGGCCGCGTGCGCCATCGAAATGATTCATACTTATTCGCTCATCCACGACGACCTGCCGTGCATGGACGATGACGATATCCGGCGGGGGAAGCCCACGCTGCACCGCGCCTACGATGAGGCCACGGCCGTCTTGGCGGGCGACGGCCTTCAGGCGATGGCCTTCGACGCGATTGCGGACGCTGGGAACATCGCAGTCGTAAAAGAGATTGCGCAGGCTGCCGGGGTGGC
>JASJYE010000422.1 GCA_030123645.1 Candidatus Hydrogenedentota bacterium
ATCAAATCGAGCTTCCGGCCGACATCATCGAGCGCGCCCGCATCCCCATCGACCGGATGCTGGAGATCCACTAGCAGCCCACACGGTCCAACGGTGGTGCCACCGCCAAACTCGTTTGGGGGTGTGGTTGTAGCCGAGGCACAACCAAGGCACCCCCAAGCTGCGCTTGGCGGTGGCACCCAAAGCGACGCGTCAAAGGTAGGATGGCGTTGGCTCTAAGGAAAAACCGCAAAGCTCTAAGTTAGCTTCTACCGGCTCTGGGCCAGGAGCCACTCGATCGCCTCTTGCGAGCCGTAGGCATTGTCCCACGAATTGTGGCCCACACCGGGATACTCCGTGTACTGCACGTCCCCGCCCGCATCGCGCACCGCCTCGACCATCCGCCGCGATTGGTCCGGGTTCACGACCGGGTCCGCCCCGCCATGAAACACCCACATCGGCCGTTGCGCAAGGACCGCCGCGTTTTCCGGATTGCCGCCGCCGCAAATCGGCATTAAGGCGGAGAAGCGCTCGATGTTTTCAGTACCGTAGGTGAAGGTCCCGTAGCCGCCCATCGACAGGCCGGTCAGCGAAACCCGGTCCTCGTCGATGTTGTACTTTTTCAAGACATGTTCGATGGCAGCGTCGATGTGCTTTGAGGCGGGGGCGCCGTCTGGGTTATTGGCTGAACTCCACGTCGTGCTTTCTGAACATTGCGGCATAAGCACCAGGCAGGGGAAGCGCTGCGGGTTCCATCGGATGGCCTTGCCGATGCCGACTTCAGTCTGACGCCAGCCGTCGCTGCCCCGCTCGCCCATCCCGTGCAGGAAGACGACCAGCGGCCATTTGCGGTCGGGGTCATAGCCGCCCGGAACGTAGACTACGGCGGGCTGCTCTTCGCCCTGGGCCTCCGTCGAGAAGGCGATGAATCCTGAGTCAGCCCCGCCTGGGGCCTCGTCATTCACCCACACATTCTCGACATCGACACTGAGACACGCTGTAAGGAGAACGGTTGATACTGCGAGTGATGCAAATTTGCGCATTTCGATTCTCCACGAAAATTAAGCCCATACTCGATATCGTACACCTTCGGTGGGCGCCTGCGGCCTTAGCGCGTGTAACTTTGGTAAACGATGGATATCCACCGATTCGCGTTGATGAACCCGGTGCCGGCATCGCTGTACTTGTCGGGGAGGCCCGCCTCCTGGACTTGCTTCTCGTCTTTTCCGGCCTCGATGCCTTTACGGATGATGGCCACGGTCTCATCGATCATTTCTTTGAAGGCCTTAAGGTCGTCGAGGGTTGCGAGCGCGCCGTGTCCCGGAATGATTTTCACGTCCGACGGTAACTGGTCGATTATTGTCTGTACGTTGTTGATGTAGCTCGCCACGTCGCCGCCGCTTGCGAGGTCGACGAAGGGGAAGCGGCCATTAAAGAAATGGTCGCCCATGTGGACGACGTTGGACTCGGTAAAAAAGAGGACGCAGTCTGTGTCGGTGTGCCCTGTGGGGAAGTGCACGATCTTGATCTCCTCCCCGTTGAAGTGGAGCGAGAGATCGTCGTCGAAAGTCACCCACGGCAGGCTGTTTCGAAAGGCCTGGTCGCTCTCGTCGCCCGTTGCCAGCAGGCGTTTACGCGTGTTTACGTGGGCGATGATGGGCGCTTCTTGGCCGAGGGCCTTGTTGCCGCCAGTGTGGTCGCCATGGAAGTGCGTGTTGACGATGATCCGGATTTCGCCGCTGCTCAATTCCTTGATCGCGTCGCGGATGGGACCGGCCATGTTGTCGAACTGCGTATCGATTACGAGCACGCCGTCCTCACCGACCGAAACGCCGATGTTCCCGCCACGACCCTCGAGCATGTAGATGTTTCCAGCGACCTTGTGCGTCGTGATCCCCTGGCCGAATACAGGCACGGCGGCGCATATCAATGCCACGAAGACGAGAAAGCTGAAGCGCGTACACATGGATAATCTCCTTCCTGAAAACTGCATGAGGTGAGCCACCAGCTTAACCCAAGTCTACCCTGCGTGCAACCGAATTATGCTTCTTCGCGAGGCGGCCCGTAGGGCAACGGGTCGCTGGCGCCGGCCTCGCGGAAGGCCTTGAGCCGCTCGACGCAGGTCGGGCAGGTGCCGCAGGCCGTTTCGCGCCCGCGATAGCAACTCCAGGTCCGTGAAAAGTCTACCCCGAGTTTAATTCCAAGCGGCACCAGCTCGAACTTTTTCTTATCGACGAAGGGCGCATGCACGGTCACGCGGTCACGCCGGTTCAGTTCCAACACCTGATTGAGGCGCTCGATGAAACTCTGCGTGCAGTCCCAATACCCGTATTCGTCGTGAGCCTGCGCGCCGTAGAACACGTCGGGAATCCCCCGCGCCTCGGCGTAGGCCACCGCGACCGAAAGCAGCATCATGTTGCGGTTCGGGACATAGGTCGGCGGCTGATCGAGTTCGGACTCGCTCAGGTCGGAGAGATCCGGAACCTCCCCGCCCCCCGACACGAGCGTCGTGCCGCCCTCCACTAAGTCCGCGACGAAGCCAATATCGATTAGCCTGTACTCCGCCGCGCCGGTCGCCTCCGCCTGCCACCGGGCGCACTCGAGCTCGCGCCGGTGCCGCTGGCCGTAATCGAAACTGAGGGCATGGACTGGGCCGTGTTTCA
>JASJYE010000423.1 GCA_030123645.1 Candidatus Hydrogenedentota bacterium
TGGTATGATTCGCAATTGACGGCGTTTATGGAGACGTTCATACAACGGCCCGCGCTGCATAAAGATACGCCGCAAGAAAAGGGACAGACACGTCTTCGCTCGTACCTCGCGTCGCTTGCTTCAGTCCCTTTTTTGCTTAGTTTTCTTAAAAACTTCCCCAGAATATAATGTTCCATCAGCTTAAATCACAGCACTAGGTCAGCCAGGCGTTGAGCATCGCCGTGAGCTTCTCGAGTGAAGGCAGCTCCGAGCCTTCACCCGCATCAAAGAGGCCTTCGAGCCATTGAAGGTCCCGTAGAATTATCTCCGCGCGCCATTCGTCTTCCGGACGGCGCAGTTCGTCGCGTAAGTGACTGAGGTCGCGCAAGAGCCACTCGCGGCGTAGCCCTTCCAGGGAGGAGGCCTCGGCTTCGCGGGCGAGCTGCAACATGAGCGGGATGACGTTCGGCGCCCGGAGGCGCTCTTCAGAGGGGTCCCTCGGAAAGAATTTGTCGAACTCGGCAATGTTCTCGTAGAGCTCGATGCCCTTCGGCGCGATCCGCGTCGCGTCGAACATCGGCGGGTTATATCCCAGCATCAGCTCGATGAGGTCACGGTCGTGCAGGTAATGGCAATTTGGCGGCAAGTCTTCGAGCATCACTGTCCCGTGATCGGCGATGTCGTGGGGCGTGAGCATGTGCAGCGGGTCCTTCTGATAGCTATCGTAAAGGATCTCCATGATCCGCCTGCGAACGAGTCTGGGGTTGAACTTCTCCATCCACTAAGTATAGCAACGACAGGCAATCCCGTTAAATCTGTGGTACGCATAGGAACGGGGTTTTGAGGCGATAGCACTCGAAGAGGCCTCCGCTGAAAGCACATGCGTTGAAACCATTTAGGCCCCTTTGCTACTCTCTATACGCTTAGCAGTCGCCCCCGGCCCGCCATGACCAATAGAGTCGAAATATTCGATACCACCCTTCGCGACGGCGAACAGTCGCCCGGCGCGAGCATGGACGACCACCAGAAGATCGAGGTCGCGCAGCAGCTCGAGCGCCTCGGCGTCGATGTCATCGAGGCCGGGTTTCCGATCGCCTCGGAGCAGGAGTTCGAAAGCGTCAAGAAGGTCGCGGAGCTCATCAAGGGGCCCCGTATCGCCGCATTGGCGCGGACTTCCCGGCCGGACATTGAGCGCGCGGGTGCGGCGATCGAGAACGCGGAACGGCCTGTGCTGCACACCTTCATCGCCACCTCGCCCATCCACATGGAGCACAAGCTCCAGATGACGCCGGAGCAGGTGCTGGAGAAGGTCGACGGGTCCGTGCGCTACGCCAAGAGCCTTATCGACCGGGTCGAATTCTCCGCCGAGGACGCTACGCGCTCGGACTGGGATTTCCTGGTGCGAATATCGCAAGCGGCCATCGACGCGGGGGCCGACGTGGTGAATTTGCCCGATACGGTGGGCTATACGACGCCGGAGGAAATCCGCGGCATGTTCGAGCATGTCATCGGGAAGGTCAAGAAGGCCGACCACGTGATCTTCTCGACGCACAACCACAACGACCTCGGGCTGGCGGTCGCGAACGCCCTGGCTGCGGTCGAGGGCGGTGCGCGCCAGATCGAATGCACGATCAACGGCATCGGCGAACGGGCGGGCAATACGTCTCTCGAGGAATGCGTGATGGCGATGAGAACGCGCCAGGACGTGCTCCCTTTCGAGACTGGGATCAACACAAAAGAGATCACCAACGCGAGCAAGGTCCTCAGCAATATCACGGGACTCGTGGTCTCGTACAACAAGCCGATCGTGGGCCGCAACGCCTTCGCGCATGAGGCCGGCATCCACCAGCACGGCATGATCGCGAACCAGATGACCTACGAGATCATGACGCCGGAATCCATTGGCCGCAGCAAGAGCGATCTGGTCCTCGGCAAGCACTCGGGTAAGGCCGGGCTCGCCAAACGCTGCGAAGAACTTGGCTACGACCTCGCTTCGGACGAAGTCGCGCAGCTCTATGAGAAATTCATCAAGCTGGCGGACCAGAAAAAGGAGGTCTTCGACGACGATCTGCGCATTTTGCTGCTCGGACTCCGCGATGAGACTTTTGAGACCTTCCACCTGGAGGGCTTGAACACCTCGGGCAAGGACCCCTCGATGGCCATGGTCGAGCTGCGCAAGGGCGAGGTCAAACTCTCCGACACGGCGCTGGGCGACGGCCCTGTCCATGCTGCGTGCATGGCCATCGAGCGCATTGTCGGCGTAAGCGGCCATCTCGAGGAATTCCAGATCCGGGCGGCCTCTCCGGGTAAGGACGCGATAGGCGAGGCGCATGTGATCGTCAACTTCGAGAAACGTCCCTTCACCGGCACGGGCGCCAGCACGGATATCATTGAAGCAGCCGTCCTCGCCTACCTCAACGCTCTCAACAAATACCTCGCGCTGACGAAGCATTAGAGCATTTTAAGATTAGACAGATACGTTCAGTCAGTTGTGAGCAGGAAGTCGTCAAGGAAGAGGAAGTCACGGGTGCCAATTCGAGACCGGGGTGCCACCGCCAAGCGCAGCTTGGGGGTGCCTTGGTTGTACCTCAGCTACTGCCACACCCCCAAATGAGTTGGTTCATCACGGATTTCCGTGAAAGGCCGCCGGCGTTCT
>JASJYE010000424.1 GCA_030123645.1 Candidatus Hydrogenedentota bacterium
GTGACCACGAAGCGGGTCTTGCCTGCTTAGATGAAAATTGGATTTGGGCAGCTAGACCTGCAGGTCGAGTACCTTTCCGGAAGCAGGGTCGAGCGCGGCCGCCTGAATCAATTGGATGGTGTTCTGGCCGAGGTCTTGCACGGCATTAAGCTGAGCCGACAAAGCGAGTGCTGCAAATTGTGCCTCGATGCGCGCGCTGGATAGCGCGGCCCCTAGCGCGGCAACCGCCCCCATATCCATCTTTGTTCCCCCAAAGCTTGTACGACATCTTTGCCTTTGGCCGCCGCCCGCCCGTCCCGGCGCCTTAACTAGGATTGGCCCTCTTTCGCGAGGTCCGTAATCGTTGCCGCGGCAAGGCATTCATCTTCACAGATCGGGCAGATTTCCACATCCGCACAATGGAGGTCCCCCGACTGCATAAACGCGCGAAACGCCTTCATGCGATCGTCGTCGCCCTCTATAAAGTGCATCAATCCTATGAGGCGTTGACCCGTTTCCGCGCTCATCAGATGCTCCATCTTGCACGCGTCTCCAAAAGCGTTATCTTTGGAAATGCCGAGGATATCGCCAAAAAATCTCGCCAAAATCCGAAAATTGTGCTCGACCCGGCTCACGATAGCCTCGCCATCGTCCGCAAGGAGAAGAAAACGATTCGGGTCTTCCTTCACCCATCTCCGCTTCTTGAGGTCGGCTATTTTCGTTGAAGCGGCCCCACGCGAGACGGACAGCTTCTCCGCGACGTCCGTCACCCGCGCGTACCCCAATTCATCGCGCAGACTATCGATGGCCATAAGATAGTGGGCCGCGGAGTGCGTCAACTTATTCTGCTCGAACTCGCGCCAATACGCGGAATTATTGATCTCTTTGGTCATGCCGCACCTCGCATATCGCGCGCAAAGCATCGCGATATGTCTATTTTAGACAGGGTAGCAGAGATTATCAAGGCTTAAGTTTACGCCGCTTAATAAACAGACGCTAAATAGCTTATATTCCTGATCGGACATAGTCTACAATCAGTGTCTGTCTAAGGCATTGCGCGGAAATGGAACGCTCCGTCCAGAGCCCTCCACACAGACATGGAGTAGGTGTTTCATGCGCTTTTTCTTCATCGCATTCACCATATTATTATCCGCGATTTACTCCTCTTCGACCTTCGCCCAAAAAGCCGCCTTAAACGACTCCATCGATACGCACGCGGAAGCCGCATGGCAAGATGCGCTGAAGATCTGGGAATGGGCCGAGCCGGGCTATCAGGAGACGAAGTCCGCCGCGCTCCTCGCAGACCGGCTTGAGGCCGGAGGGTTCCGCGTAGAGCGCGGCGTGGCCGATATTCCCACCGCGTTCGTGGCGACGATAGGGGAAGGCGCGCCGGTCTTGGGCATCCTGGGAGAATACGACGCGCTTCCGGGCCTCGCGCAGGAAGCCGCGCCTACACGCACGCCTCGCTCCGGCGCGACTTACGGCCACGCTTGCGGGCATCACCTCTTCGGTACCGGCTCGATGCTGGCTGCGCTCGCGCTCGCCGAACAGGTGAAGGCCGGGAACTTGCCCGGCACGGTCCGATTCTACGGGACGCCGGCCGAGGAGGGGGGCGCCGCGAAGGTGTACATGGTTCGCGCAGGCCTGTTCGACGATTGTAGCGCCGTGCTTCACTGGCACCCGGGAGATCGCAACAGTGCCGGAGATCCGACGAACCTTGCGCGCATCGCCGCGAAGTTCCGCTACTACGGCCGGAGCGCGCACGCAGCGGGCGCTCCGGAGCAGGGCCGCTCCGCACTCGATGCGGTCGAACTCATGAATTTCGCCGCGCAACTCCTACGCGAGCACACGCCCGATTTCACGCGCATCCATCACATCATTACTTCCGGCGGCAGCGCCCCCAATGTCGTCCCCGATTTCGCGGAAGTGTACTACTACGTTCGGCATCCGGACGCGACGATCGTGAAATCGCTTTACCGCCGGTTGCTCCTCTGTGCGGAGGCGGGCGCTCTCGCAACGGAAACGCGCCTCGAGGTCGAGTACCTCGGCGGCACGCACAACATTATGCCCAGCGACACCCTGTCGAGCGTCACGCTCAAGAACCTCAAAGAACTGGCCGGCATCCGCTACACCGAAGAGGAGTCCGCCTTTGCGGCGGAGCTGCAAAAAACGCTCCTCGCCCCAGCCGACATCGACATCATCGGCGAAGTGTTCGACCAGAAGGGCGAGGTCACTAAAGGCTCCACCGACGTAGGAGATATTTCGTGGGTCACGCCGACCACGGGATTCCGCAGCGCGTGCTGGGTGCCTGGCACGCCCGCGCATTCGTGGCAGGCCGTCGCCGCGGGGGGAACCAGCATCGGGCGCCAGGGGATGGTCCTCGCCGCGCGCGTGCTCGCTGCCACGGCGTGGGACCTCGCCCACGATCCTGAGACGCTGTCCGCGGCGCGAGAGGAACTCGACCTGAGGCTTTCGGAAGGACAATACTCGGCGATGCTTCAGCAGGATCAGAAGCCCCCGCTCGACTACCGCGACCCGCCCAAACCGAGGTGATGCTATCGGACCCGCAAATCGATGGAGGGCCGGGCTGCTAGCCCGGATAGCTCACAGCCCATTAGTGATTCGCCGCGTAAGTTGTTTGGCG
>JASJYE010000425.1 GCA_030123645.1 Candidatus Hydrogenedentota bacterium
CACTCACACCAAAATCTGGCGCTTCCGCGGGCGCCACTGGAGCGCCCGCCGCAGGAGCGGGGGAGAACACGTCCCTCTCGGCCTCCAGGGCCTGAGTTTCATCTTCGAGCACCTTGGCTATCTGAAAGCTTTCCGGCTCCGCCGGCCGCAAGACATACAACGCGCCGAACATCACCAGAAGAAGCGCGGCCATCACGGCAGCAGGACGCATCCATCTCGCGGACCGCGCACCCCCCAAAGCCGGAAACCACAGCGCGCGGGGCCGGATCGCCTGCCGCACGCCCTCTTCAAAGTCCTCCGGCGCCTTCACCGTGGAAAGTGCGCCGTACGCAACGTCTACCTGCTTGAGAGCGTCAAGTTCCCGCAAACACTCAGCGCATTCAGACAGATGCCCCTCGATCTGCTCGCGCTCTTCAAGCGTCAGCTCATCGTCCAGCAGCGCCGAGAAGTCCTCCCGGACCTCCATGCAATTTGTGTACCGTTTCAACGTCGCATTCCCTAAATTATGCTGCGCGCCTTCAAGCTCTCATGCAGAAACTTCCGCGCGTGATTAAGCCTCGACTTGACCGTCCCCTTCGGACAGCCGACCGAGTCCGCGATCTCCTCATAGCTAAGCTGCTCAAAGGTCCGCAGCACAAACACAATCCGGTAATGCTCCGGAAGCTCCTCGAGACACACCTGCAGCGCCTCTTCGGTTTCGCGCCTCCGGGCTGCGTCCTCAGGAGTTTCACGCGCCGTCGCCAAGGCCTGTGCGGTACCCGGTGCTTGAATTTCCAACTCCTCGAGCGAGGTCCCCATGTTTCGACCCTTGCGCTTGGAATCCCGCAGCTTATTCCGCGCAAGATTGCCGGCGATACTGTACAGCCACGTATACACCTTCGAATCGCTCTTGAAGCCCTCGATGCCGCGATAGGCCCGGACAAATACTTCCTGTGCAACATCCTGCGCATCCTCGTGATTCCCCAGAAACCGGTACGCCACGTTATAGACCCTGTCCTTGTAACGCCGCACCAGCTCATCAAAGGCGGAGCTGTCCCCGTTACGGCACTCCTCCACCAAGGCGGCATCCGCGTCCCGCTCTTCTACCTTTAACAATTCCAAAATCGCCGAGTACTCCGGCAACGCCTAAGCGCTACTCCATGCAGGTCTATTCCCTTAGACACCGTCCTGAGCGAAAGGTTCGCGGTCGAGCAATGCCCGCCGAATCGGCAGACCCGGCCACGATCCCCGCACCATGTAAAGAAAATAGCCCACTCGGGCGGCTTGATCAACTTCCGAACGCCGTGTATCGTGGCCAGACGCCCGTAAAGCCTTGGTATATATGCCGCTTGTGTCCTTGTCAGAAGAATCGCGATGACAAAGAACTCCGCTTTCCACAGAGCAACGCCGCTCACCCTCGCCGTCATAGCCTGCACAGCGCTCGCGGGCTGCGCAACCACGACCAACGGCGCGAGTGACGAGGCGCAGTTGCTCCAGGTCGCGCGCACCTGGCAGGACAGACTTGCGGACGAGCGTTTCAGGCGCGCGCTCAGGTTGGTATCGAGCGACTTTTCGAGCCGCGCGTGGCCGGACAAGGACGCGCTCTCAGACTATTTCGACGTCGCCCGGGAACGCGGTTTTTTCTTGAACTCGGCGGTCGATGAGAGGGAGCAAGCCGTTACGATCGAGAATGGGCAAGCGCGGATATACCCCGTCGGCATCCGTGGGAATTTGGGCACGGCCGTCTTCGAGCTGTCGCTGCGGAAGGAAAAATCGAACTGGAAGATCACGTCGCTCGTGATGGAGCTATACTGATCCCCGCAACAGGAGAGAAGAGGAGCCCGCCCATGAACAGACGACAATTTCTCGTATCCGCGGCCGCAGGCGCCGCCCTGGTATCGGCCGCGGCGCCGCGTAGCGGCGTTAAGGCCGCACAGCCGCCCTTCAAGCTCAAGTACGCGCCGCACTTCGGCATGTTCCGCGCGCACGCGGGCCGCGATCCCATCGACCAGCTCAAGTTCATGGCCGGCCAGGGCTTTCGCGCGCTCGAAGACAACGGCATGCGCGACAAACCCGTCGAGCTCCAGGAAAACATCGCCCGCGAGATGACCCGGCTCGACATCGAGATGGGCGTCTTCGTCGCGTCGGCCGATTTCGGGAAGGTCACCTTCGCGTCGCCCAAGGCCGAGGACATGGAACCGGTCTTCGCCAACATGCGCAACTCGGTCGAAGTCGCCAAACGCGTCAACGCGAAATGGTGCACCATCGTGCCCGGCCGCTATCACCTGGGCCTCGAGTGGGACTACCAAACCGCGCTCGTCATCGACAACCTCAAACGCTGCGCTGAGATCTGCGAGCCATCGGGCCTCGTCATGGTGCTCGAATCGCTCAACCCCTGGCGCGACCACCCCGGGCTGTTCCTGACCAAAGTCCCGCAGGCCTATCAGATTTGCAAGGCCGTCGGCAGCCCAAGCTGCAAGATCCTCGACGACCTGTATCACCAGCAGATCACCGAGGGCAATCTCATCCCGAACATCGACCGCGCCTGGAGCGAGATCGCCTATTTCCAGGTCGGCGACAACCCCGGCCGCAAAGAGCCGACCACCGGCGAGATCAACTACCGCAACGTGTTCAAGCACAT
>JASJYE010000075.1 GCA_030123645.1 Candidatus Hydrogenedentota bacterium
CGATTGTCCAAACAGACGAGCGCGCCGCTGACCGGATAAAACTCGTGCTCGAGGCCCCTTTTCTGAAGCGCGGACATTTTCTCCGCGTCGAACTCGTCCAGGGCCTTCAGAAGGACCTCCTCGGCGATCCCTTGAAGGCGCAGGTCCAAGGTCGTATAGACTTCGAGGCCGCCCTCGAAGAGGTCCTTCTCGGTCGCGTCCACCTCGTAGGGGGCGGGCGGATGGCTGATAAAGCGCCTTATTTCCTCGCTGAAATACGGCGCCTGGAATTTGTTGGGCGCCCAGCGCACTACCTCCGGGTTCTCCAGGTCCTTCCTCTCCTCAGGAGTGACCACCGAATCAATCGACTCGGCGCGGGCGATTTCGTATTCGCTTTGCGTGATGAACCTGTGTTCCAGCATCTGCGCCAGGACAATGTTTCGCCGCTTGCGAGCGTTCTCAGGATGACGGAAGGGCTGGTTGTTGTTCGGTGAACGCGCAAGGCCCGCCAAGAGTGCAGACTCCGAAAGCGCCAGGTCGGCGGCACTCTTGAGATAGTACTGCTGGGTCGCCGACTCGACACCGTGCGCGCTTATCCCGAGAAAGATCTGATTGAGATACATCTCGAGTATTTCATCTTTTGTGTAGCGGCGCTCGAGCTGCAAGGCTACGAGCATTTCACGAAGCTTCCGCTGCACCGTGACTTCCTTGCTAATACCCGTCGTTTCGATGTTGCGCACGATCTGCTGCGTGATTGTACTTGCGCCTCGCAGGCGGTTCGTGCGAAATGAATCCGCCACCGCCACGAGAAAGGCCAAGGGCCGCACCCCCCTATGTTCGTAAAAGGTGTGGTCCTCGGTTGCGATGAAGGCCTTTTGGAGATGCAGCGGCATCTCATTGAGAGTCACGAGATGCCGGGTCTCTATTGTGAACTCGCCCAACTCCGCGCCATCGGCAGAGAAGAGCTTACTGCCGACCTTCGGGCGGAAGTCGTCCAAGGCATCGATGGTCTCTTCCACGCCCGCCAAGATATACACGAAGACGCCCAAGCCCGCGCCCCAAAAAGCCGCGAAACACAGCGTCACCAAAAAAAACAACCCGCCGCATCCCCGGAGGGTGCGCTTCGGCGGTTTGGGATCATGGCCCCCTTTCGCATCAAGATCTGTCATCGCTTCGAAACGGCACTTTCCCCTTAGAAGGCCTTTGGGTCTCTATGCCCCCGATAAGTCAAAAGTTGCCTATTCCCCTCGAAGAGCGGCCGCGCGCGTTCGGCGTGCCGCCGCGGTCCATAGGTAGCCGCACAACGCTGCCTGCACTATCGTAGCGCCCACGCCGTCCGCCAGCAAATCCATCCAATCGAAGGTGCGTTCCGGCACGTAAATCTGATGAACTTCGTCGGAAAAGCCATAGATCACCGCGAAAGTGATGGGAATCCAGAAATGAAGGGAGGCCCGAATCGTTTCATTCGACCTCCAGACACCTACAGATACGACCGCGGCCAGGCCGGCATAGAGGAGGCCGTGGACGAGCTTGTCCGCCCCCGGAAACGCGAGGAAACCCCAGTCCGCGGCGCGAGGATCGCTTTGTGAAGACAGTAGGAATATCAAGCCGCAATATAAGACCGTTGCGCAGATATATCTTTTTTTGAGCCGGCACATGAACGCCTTAATTATCGGTCAGACACGATCTGCGACGCAAGTGCACACAGCGGAGGTGGCCGAGGTGGCAACGCCGATAGGGGATCCGTATCCTCAAGTTGATGCGAGCCAAGTTGCATACGCCGGCCACGCCGCCGGCCTTCAGACACGTCGTGGGGCGCGTTGGCATCCTGTTGATGATCGTGCTCGTGTCTGTCGTGTTTTTGTTCGTCGAAGGCGGGCTTGTCGATAGCAAGACCGGCGAGAAACCGACCTTCCTCGACACGCTCTACTTCACGATGGTCACGATTACTACCGTGGGCTACGGAGATATCGTGCCGGATTCGAGCATCGCGCGCATGACCGACACGTTCTTTCTAGCGCCCATGCGTCTTATCGTTTTTGTGCTATTTGTCGGAATCGCATATGAGTTGACGTTCAAACGATTTCAGGAGAGCTTTCGTATGAGCCGGGCAGTCCAAAACCTAAAGAACCACATTGTCGTATGCGGCTTCGGAGAGACGGGCCAGGTGGCGGTCCAGGAGCTTCTCGCCTCAGGCCGCGCTCCCGAGCAAATCGTCGTCCTCGAGATAGACGAGTCCGTATTGGACCATGCGGCAGAACTGCAGGTCGTGGCCATGCTGGGCGACGCGACCAAGGAGCAAGTCTTGCGGTCGGTCGCGATCGAACGCGCATCCCATATCCTAATCTGCCCGGGCCGCGACGATACGACGGTGCTCATCGCGCTCACGGCGCATGACCTCAGTCCCGGCGCGAAACTCGCAGCGAGGTGCCACCACGCAGAGAACGTCCATCTCATTGAGCGCAGTGGCGTGGATACGATTGTGCCGCCGTCGGCTGGTAATCTCATCGCCGCGGCGACCCGGCGGCCGCACCTCGTCGATACGATGAAAGACCTGCTGCGCATCGGCGGCAGTGCATATCTGGATGAGAGGCGTGTGACCGGCGACGAAATCGACAAGCACCCCAGCGAACTCAAAGATATGGCCGTCGTTCGCGTGTACCGTGACGGCACGCATTTCGACATCGGGAAACTTCCCACCCTCCAAGATAAGGACATCATCGTCTACGTCGCGAGCGTCGAAAAGAGCTAGAGGCCGGCCGAAACCATCCTGCAACGGCGGAAGTCTAAGCACCGTGGGAAAGCATATCCACGCCTCAAGCAGGAGCACGCTGAGATAGATGGCTGAAATCCGGCTAAATCGAGAAGCGGCGTATCTGACGAACGCGCGCAGCCTCGCGCACATTGCCCAGGCCGTATACTCCGACGACCCGCTCGAGGACTCTCCCGTCCTCAGGAAGACCTTCGAGCGCATCATCACGCTGCGGGGCGATCGCGTATTCGGTCTTGTCGCCGGAGACCCGCACAACGTCGTTCTGACATTTCGCGGACGCGACGATGACGAGCAACTCGTCGAGTCTCTCGCCTACGGTCAAACACAATGGGTTCAGGGACGCGCGCACAGCGGCCTTGTGAAGCTTCTGGAGGGCATCTGGCAGCGTTTATTGGCCGGCTTCTTCGATGTGGAGGCGCACGAGAAAACACTGTGGCTGACCGGGCACAGCCTTGGAGGTTCCCTCGCGATGCTTGCGGCCCAGCGCCTCGCCAACGAGGGCTTCGATCCGCATATGGTCGTCACCTTCGGTACCCCGCGCGTCCTGGACAAAGAGGCGGCCGCGGCATACCCCACCCGCCTCTATCGCTTCGTAAACAATGAAGATGCTGTTCCGAGCATCCCCTGGCTGACGCTCTTCGACACTTACGCACATGCCGGCCAGGAGGTGTTTCTTTTGCCCAGTGGCGATATCGCGGCGTCGCGCCACTCGACCGGTCTCGCCCGAAGACTCGACCGGGCACACCACATCGGCGAGGGCGTGTTCCCTTCAGGGCCCGTTCACGACCACTCCATGGACGAGTACCTCGCCAAGCTCGACCGCCACGCGGAAAAGTCCTGATTCCTTGTTTTCGGGCCGAGTCATCGATATTCTCTCCATCCGGGCTGCCTCGTCACAAGGCCCTCAACCCGGATGGCTTATGGAAGAACCCTCGACCAAAATACGCGCAATCACCTTCGATTTTTGGCGCACGCTGTTCTACGCGGACAGCGGGCTGCAGGAGAGAAGGCAAGCGCGGGTCGACGCTGCCGTCCGTCTAACGGGCCGGCCTCGCGACGCCATCAAAGAGGCCATGAAGTTCATCGATTCGGAATTTCTGCGTATCCACATCACCGAGCAGCGCACGCTTGTGCCCATCGACGCTATTCCCATGCTTGAGCGGCAATTGAAAATATCGATCGGGGAGGACGAAAGAGTAGCACTTGCGGAAGAATGGGCCGATGCGCTAATCCATCATCCTCCCGAACCCGTCGAAGGTGCGCTGGCTGCTGTTCGCGCGGCGGCTAATCTAGTGCCTGTCGGGCTCATCTCGGATACAGGGATCGTCCCAGGCTCGCGGATTCAAAAGCTACTCGACCGTTGCGGGTTCCTCGAGCACTTGAGGTGTCTAAGTTTTTCAGACGAAGTCGGCGTGGCCAAGCCGCAGCCGGCCGTTTTCGAACACGCCGCAGCCGCTCTGAAGGTTGCGCCTGCGGAGTTGTTGCACATCGGCGACCTTGAACCAACGGACGTGAAAGGCGCACAGAATTTTGGCGCGAAAGCGGCCCTGTTCTGCGGAGACAATACGCGCTACGTGAAAGGGAGCCGGGCGGACTATGTCTTCAGTCACTGGGACGAGTTCGTGGGCAATTTAGCGCGGATCCTCGACTGACTCGAATTCGACTGAATGCAACTCCGCGCTCCACGGGTCCGTCTCCGTCGATATCAGCGCATAATGTGCGCGGCCGTCCGTGGCCATGCCCACACTGCCGGGATGAACAAAGAGGGTATCCTCAACCAGCCTTACGAATGCCTCTTCCCCGTGGCCGCAAACGATAATCCGCGCGTCCGTGAGCTCGCGCTGCCTGCGAAAAAGCGCTGGATCGTCCGCGGGCCGGAGCCGGTCGGCTAGGCTCGTGAGGCCACCGTGGCACAGCTCTACGGAGACGCCGTCCACGGCGAATCTCGCCCTAGAAGGCAACGCGGCCAGATATTCGATGTCCCGGCTCGAGCACTGCGCGTAGGCACGCTCCAGGGCCTCAAAATCGGCCTCAGGCAGCCGGTCCCGCAGGGAATCCCCTTTCCGGGCAAAACGTACCAGCAGCCGGTCCCGCCCGCCTTGAACACTTGTGATATGAGCGGCCTCCAGGGCCTCTATCACCTCCTTCGTCCAGGGCCGTCCGACCGTGCTATCTCCTGTGTTCACAACTGTTTGTATTCCACTATCCGAGAGCTCATCCAACACGCGGCGCAAGGCAGGCGTGTTCCCGCGAATATCCCCAAGCGCTGCGAATAACATGGCGCACACTCCACTAAAGACCCTAATAAGCTCTGTTTTGGCCGGGTTTCAGGCTCCGAATAGTCGGCCGGCCTAAGCGGCGCAGACCGCGCCTGTGGAGGCCCGAATTAGCCCGAACTTCATTTTAACCCTAAAAATAGCCCTTGACAAATCATCCAAGAAGTAGTAATCAGTGCTGCAGTTGGTCTGTTCTTAGAAAAAGGTAGCGATTCGCGAGGGGACTGCCGAGGGGGCGAGGGCACTGGTTTGCGATGCCTCTTGTACCGCCGGTGTGGTGGGAACCATCTCGGAGTTGTTAAAAAAAGGAAAAGGAGAAAACCATGGCGGAGAAACCAATGACCAAATCTCAGGTGATAACCTCTTTGGCAGAAACCTCGGGCCTGAGCAAGAAGGAAATTATAAGCGTCCTAAATGCCCAGATGCAATTAGCCTACGGCGAAGCCAAGAATGGATACACCATTCCCGGAATCGGCAAACTGGTGGTCGTTGCGCGGAAGGCTCGTATGGGGCGGAACCCCGCCACGGGCGAAGCCATCCATATTCCGGCGAAGAAAGTCCTAAAATTCCGCGTGGCGAAGGCTGCAAAAGACGCCATTACGGTGTAATCGCCCAAAACGCTGTGTCCTACTAAGATTCGGGCCCGACCCTCTGGCGGCATTGGGTCGGCCCTCGCTTTGTCCATGCCGCGCTGTGTAAGGTTTGATTCTCCCTCGCGCACCTGCTAGGATTGATGCGCACAAAGGGCTGCATACACCTTGAATAGGCCGTGTAGATTGCGTAACGAACCTTCTCCCAATGGGGAGGAGGTTTTTTTTTGCCTCCGAAAGGTTGGGCCACGCTTTTTTGCGAGCGAAAGCGCTGCCGTACGTCGTTCCCGCCTGGATGACAACCATGCATGAATCGGGTCGCGAGTCGAACGGCGCCGAGGTCGTCATGTCGGCCGAAGCGATTGGAGCCGCCGTGGCACGGATGGCCGTCGAAATTGTGAGCGCCCACACCCATCGGGAAGCGGCCCTGCTAGGGATACTACGCCGAGGCCGGCCTCTGGCGGATCGGCTTGCGCAGGAAATCGAGGCGCTCACGGGAGAAGGGCCGAAGGTGGGCTCGCTCGCAACAACCCTCTATCGCGACGACTTGCGCACGGGGAAATCGGCGGTAGGGACGGGAAGGGGAGAAACGCACTTCGACTTCGATGTCGATGGCGCTTGGGTCGTGTTGGTGGACGACGTGCTGAACTCGGGCAGGACCGTGCGGGCGGCGCTTGATGAAGTTATGGACTACGGCCGGCCGGCACGCATTCAACTGGCCTGTCTCATCGATCGCGGCCTGCGCGAATTGCCGATTCGGGCCGATTATTTGGGCAAATCGATCGAAACGCAACCCGACGACCACGTCGCCGTGCATCTGGCCGAAGTCGACGGAGAAGACGTCGTGCTCCTACACCGCACCCAACGGATAGAAGAGTAGATGAAAGTGAGACCAGCAATGGCTGTGGCGAACACGGTAGCTTGGCGAAGACGCCACCTGGTGACGATGGAGGACCTCTTTCGCGAGGAGATCGAGCTGATCCTCGATACGGCGCCTCAGTTTCTCGCCGTACAAAAACGCGAAAGCGGCATCAAAAAAGTACCTTTGCTGCAGGGAAGGCTTGTCGTCAACCTCTTCCTCGAACCCAGTACGCGCACGCGGATCTCTTTTGAGCTTGCCGCAAAGCGCCTGAGCGCGGATACGTTGACGATTACCACCTCGGGCTCGAGCGCGGTGAAGGGCGAATCGCTTCATGATACGCTCGCTAACATTGAGGCGATGCACAGCGACATTGTAGTGATTCGAAGCCGCTTCGCGGGCGCGCCCGCGATCCTGACCCACCGGCACACGTCTCGCATCATCAATGCGGGCGACGGCAGCCACGAGCACCCGACCCAGGCCCTCCTTGACGCGTTCACGATCCGGCAACATGTCCGTGCGCAACGCGACGACCCGGGCGCGGGCCTCGATGGCCTCCGCGTGGCCATTATCGGCGACATCGCCCACAGCCGCGTCGCGCGAAGCAATATCTGGTGCCTTACGAAACTGGGCGCGAGTGTCGTCGTATGCGGTCCAAGAACGCTTCTTCCGCCTAAAATTGAGCGAATGGGGGTGGACGTGACCTCGGATCTCCGCGAGGCGATGAAGGGCGCTGACGTCGTCTACGCATTGCGGATCCAACTCGAAAGGCAGGCCCAGAGCCTCTTCCCGAGTCTCCGCGAATACATTCGCTTGTTCCGCGTCGACTCTGAATCGCTGAAGGTCGCGCCTGAAAACGCACTCGTCATGCACCCGGGTCCTATCAATCGGGACATCGAGCTCGCGGCCGACGTGGCCGACGGCCCCCGAAGCGTCATCCTCGAGCAGGTCAGCAACGGGGTCGCCATCCGCATGGCGATCATGCACCTGCTTGCAAATAGCGGGCCGGAGGAGTGACCCTGTGAGCACGGTGATCAAGGGTGGGCACCTCATTGAGCCCACGGCGGGCATCTCGGCCCCTATGGACGTCCTCGTCCAAGGCGACCGAATCGCGAGGATTGGGGAGGGCCTCGAGGGCGACAAGACCATCGACGCGGCCGGTTGCGTCGTCTGCCCCGGGCTCGTGGACATTCACGTCCACTTTCGCGAGCCGGGCTTCGAGTCAAAAGAGACCATCGCCTCCGGCAGCCGGGCCGCCGCGGCGGGCGGCTTCACGTCGGTTGTTACGATGGCAAATACAGACCCGACCATTGACAACGCCGGAATGGTCGAATTTGTGAACCGCCGCGCCCGTGAGACGGCGTGCATCAAAATCTGGCCCGCGGCGACCGCCACGAAGGGCATGCAGGGCCAGGAGCTCACCGAGATGGCTGAGCTGAAGGCCGTCGGCGCAGTGGCCGTGACGGACGACGGCAAGGACATTCAGAGCAGCTGGGTCATGCGCCGTGTTCTCGAATATGCCCGGATGGTCGATCTACCGTATCTTGCGCATTGCGAAGATCACAGCCTCATGGACGGCGGCGCCATGAACGAGGGCTATAACTCGACCCGCCTGGGCGTACCCGGCCTGCCGAAGGCGATGGAAGAGATCATGATCGAGCGGAACGCCCGGCTCGCCGTGCTTAGCGGCGTGCGGCTCCACGTCCAACACATCACGACAGCTGGCGGGGTCGAAATCCTGCGCAGGTACAAGGCTGCGGGAGCGCGGATTTCGGGCGAAGCCACGCCGCATCATTTCACGCTGACTGACGACGCTGTTCGGGATTTCGACACCAACGCGAAGATGAACCCGCCGCTGCGGGAACAGGAGGATGTCGATGCCATCAAGGAAGCCATCGCCGACGGGACGATCGACTGCATCTCGACGGACCATGCGCCCCACACGCCGACCGAGAAAGACGTGGAATTCGCGGAGGCGCCCTTCGGGATTATCGGGCTGGAGACGTCGCTAGGCCTCGTCATCGCGGAGCTTGTCGGGCCGGGACTTATCCCGCTCGAACGGGCCGTCGAGCTCATGACGTCGGCCCCGGCGAAAATCCTCGGCCTCGACGCGGGCGTTCTGCGCGAAGGCGGGCCCGCCGACATCGCAATCTTCGACCCTGAAACCGAATGGGTCGTCGATCCCAAGCGCTCCGCTTCCCTCAGCCGCAATACACCGTTTGCCGGCAGGACCTTGCGCGGCCAAGTCAAAACGACCCTCTGCGACGGAAAGGTCGTCTACCTCCACGATGTAGGCGTCAGCGTGGGATAGGCCCGACTCGGGGTGGTAACCGTGGGAACAGACATGCAGGGCCGCGAGGGACACCAAAAAAAGGAGCCGACCTAACTCGGATAGCTCACAGCCCCTTAGCGATTGGCAGCGCAAGTTTGTTTCCGACAGTGT
>JASJYE010000426.1 GCA_030123645.1 Candidatus Hydrogenedentota bacterium
GGGGTGCCTTGGTTGTACCTCAGCTACTGCCACACCCCCAAACGAGTTTGGCGGTGGCACCCACGACGAGGTCAGAGTGGACACAGTTTTATTTAAAATGCTTTACGGCGCGATCGCGGACGCAGGCTCAAGATAGGCGCAATCCAGATCTCTCGCGGCTTTGACCTCGTCCAGGCGGCCCACGGGGGTTGTCCGGGGCGCGTCCTTGAAGGGATCGCCCTCCTCTTCGACGCGAGCGGCAATCTCGAGCATGGCGTCGCAGAAGGCGTCGATCGTCTCTTTGGATTCGGTTTCAGTGGGCTCGATCATGAGGCTTTCGTGCACCGTCAAGGGGAAATAGACCGTCGGCGCATGGAAACCGTAGTCCAATAGGGCCTTCGCGATGTCCATGGCGTTCGTACCCTTATTCGCTTGCGGCGTGGCATCGAATACGCACTCGTGCATGAAGGCGCCGTCGAAAGCGGAGCGATAAGCGTTCTTCAGACGGGCATGAATATAGTTCGCGTTAAGGACCGCCGCATGGGAAACATCGCGCAGGCCTTCGCTTCCCAGTTGGCGAATGTAGGCGTATGCACGCACGGCCATGCCGAAGTTGCCGAAGAACGGCGCCATGTTTCCGATGCTTTTTCCCGGCGTGTCGAGCGCGAAGGCTCCGTCTGTCTTGACGACTCGGGGCCCGGGCAGGTAGGGCGCAAGGCGTTCACCTACACCCACGGGTCCGCTGCCGGGGCCGCCCATGCCGTGGGGCGTGGCGAAGGTTTTGTGCAGGTTGTAGTGCATCACGTCAAAGCCGAGGTCGCCGGGGCGGCACTCGCCCAGGATGGCGTTCAAATTCGCGCCATCGTAATACATCAGGGCGTCGGCCTCATGCGCGAGCCGCGCGATCTCGTGAATGTCCGGCTCAAAGAGGCCATGGGTGTTAGGGCAGGTGGCCATCACACCGGCCACGGAATCGTCCAGGGCCGCTTTAAAGCTATCGAGATCGATCGTGCCTCGATCATTGGACGGTATCTCGACAATGTCGTAGCCTGCAATGGCGGCACTGGCGGGATTTGTGCCATGGGCCGAGTCGGGGATGATGATCTTGTTCTTCGCGTTGCCTTTGTCGCGGTGATACGCGGCCATGAGGAGCACCCCGGCCAGCTCACCGTGTGCGCCGGCGATAGGCTGCAAGCTACACGCCGTCATGCCCGCGATCTCGGCTAATAGACACTCCGTCTCGTAAATGAGCTCGAAGGCCCCCTGACACTGGCTCCACGTCGACTCAGTCGAAGCGAGATGGGGGTGAAGCGCTGAAAATCCCGCTAAGCCGGCAACAGCCTCAGCGATCTTCGGGTTGTATTTCATTGTGCAGGATCCGAGCGGATAGAAGTAGGCATCCAGACCGTAGTTGAGGCTCGAGAGCTCTGTGAAGTGTCTCACAACGTCGAATTCGCTGACTTGGGGCAAAGCCGCAGGTTGTTCCCGGCACAACTCCGCGGGCAAGGAGGCGAGGGGAACGTCCAGGGCATCCAGGGTAACGCCGCGCCTTCCTTCCCGCGATTTCTCGAATATTAACTGCATGCGACTTCCTCCAGGGCCGAGGCGAATGCATCGAGATCCTCCCGCGTCCTGCGCTCGGTTACGGCGAGGAGCAGGTCGTTATCGCCTCCGGCGCCGAGCGAAGCCAGAGGAAGGCCCGCCAGGAAGCCCTTCGAGGACATTTCATCGACGACCTGGGCCGCGTTTCGCGGCAGACGGACGGCGAATTCGTTGAATGTTGGTTCGGTATTGAGCAGGGTGGCGAATTTCAGTTTCGATTTTAGGTACTCTGATTTTGAATGGCACTGGACGGCGAGATCTTGAAGGCCTTTTTTACCCATGAGCGAGAGGTAGATCAGCGCCCGGAGCGCGCACAGGGCCTGGTTTGAGCAGATGTTCGACATCGCCTTCCCGCGGCGAATGTGCTGCTCGCGCGCCTGCAGGGTCAGCACGAAGCCCCGGCGATTCTGGTTGTCGACCGTGGCGCCCGCGATTCGCCCCGGCATCTTCCGCACATGCTTTTTGCGCGTCGCCATAATGCCGAGGTAGGGGCCGCCGAATGCCAGTGGCAGACCCAGGCTCTGGCCCTCTGCCACGGCGATGTCCGCGCCCATCTCCCCGGGAGTTTTTACGAGCCCGAGGGAAATGGGATAGAAGGAAACGACCAGCAGGGCGCCGGCCTCGCGGCAGCGCTCGCCCAGAGCCGTGTAGTCTGCGAGCGACCCGTCAAAGGCGGGATTCTGCACGATGACGCATGCCGCGTCCGACGGATCATCCCCTGAAACTAGCTCGATATCCAGGTTCGCGGTGTGTGTTTCAAGCTGTTTCACGTATCGCGGGTTCAGCGATCTGTGAACGACTATCCTTGCGCGCTTCGTGATCCGCATCGCCATCGTGGCCGCCTCGAAGACCGCTGTGCCTCCTTCGTACAACGACGCGTTCGCAAATTCCATCTCTGTCAAGCGGCAGATGACGCTTTGGTATTCGTAGATGCTCTGTAAGGTTCCCTGGGCGCATTCGGGCTGATAGGGAGTGTAGGCCGTGTAAAATTCGCTTCGGCCCGCCAAGGCGTCTACGGCCGCGGGGAT
>JASJYE010000427.1 GCA_030123645.1 Candidatus Hydrogenedentota bacterium
GCTGCAGCGATTGGCGCTCAAAGGCTGGCCCGGATAGCTTTGCGTCTCGCCCCGACGACTTCGCTCACGGACCTGGCTTTTTCCCCATGGCGATTCGGTCGATGCCGGCGAGATCTCGACGGGCGGAAATCTCCTCGTAGCCGTTCTGCTCGAGCAGCTCCCGCACGGTCTCGTATTGCCCCATCCCGATTTCCAGCGCGAGCCTACCGCCCGGAACGAGATGGTCTTGGGCCTGGGCGACAAGCCGCCGCACGATGTCCAGCCCGTCCGCACCCCCAAGAAGACATTCGGGGGCCTCGTAGCGCGTAATTGTCGCCGGCAGCCCCTCCCACTCCGGCTCAGCGACATAGGGCGGGTTCGAACAGATAAGGTCGAAGGGTCCGTCATCCGGCGCAAGCGCGTCGAAGAGGTTTCCTTTGCGGAAGGCGATGCGATCGGCGACGTAGTGACGCGCGGCATTCCGGCGTGCGAGATCGAGAAAATCGGTACGGATATCGCATGCGACGACGCTGCAATTCGGCGCATTCCGGGCAATGGCGATCGAGACGCAGCCCGACCCGGCGCCGACGTCGAGCACATGGGCGGGGCGATCGCCTATGGCCTCCAGGACGACTTCGACGAGATGCTCGGTCTCCGGCCGGGGTACGAGCACAGGCGGCTCAATCTCAAAAGTCAGCGAGTAAAACTCCCACTCGCCCAGGATATACGCGATGGGCTCCGCGTCGAGGCGGCGATTCAAAAGCTCCTCGAAGTTGCCCGGCGGCGCCTCCTCGCGCAGCCTCGCGAGAAGCTGCGCCCGGGAGAGATTCATCGCGTGTGCGAGAAGGATTTCGGCGTCCAAGCGCGGGGTCTCGGTGACTGATTCCAGGCGTGCCGCCGCGTCCGCAAGGAGATCGGCTGCGCTTTCGCTACTCATCGCCGGTGGCTCAACCCGGTGCGTCGCATAGAATGGATCTTTCTGTGCTCTTTTTTCTGGGAACAACGAAAGAAAAATCACGCCTCGGAAAGTTGCGCCGCGCGGTCCGCAGCGATGAGCGCATCGATGAGTTGCTGCAATTCGCCTTCCATGACCTGTTCCAGCCGGTAAAGCGTCAGGCCGATCCGATGGTCCGTCAAGCGGTTCTGGGGGAAGTTATAGGTCCGGATGCGTTCGCTGCGGTCGCCCGTTCCCACCTGGCTTTTGCGGTCCGCAGAGCGCTTGGCGGCTTCCTCCGACCGGACGCGGTCGTAGAGGCGCGCGCGTAGGATCTGCATGGCCTTGGCCTTGTTCTTGTGCTGCGACTTTTCGTCCTGGCAAGTGACCATGAGACCCGAGGGCTTGTGGGTTATCCGCACGGCGGAGTCAGTCGTGTTCACGCTTTGACCGCCAGGGCCCGAGGAGCGATAGACGTCGATCTGCAGGTCGTTATCATCGATATTGACCTCGACGTCTTCGGCCTCGGGCAGCACGGCCACCGTTACCGCGGAGGTATGTACGCGGCCCTGCGTTTCCGTCGCTGGGACACGCTGGACGCGGTGCGCCCCGCCCTCGAACTTGAGCTGGCTGTAGACATTATCGCCGCTCACCTTGAAAAAGATTTCCTTCAAGCCCCCGATACCGGTTTCGCTCGAGCTGAGCACCTCGATCTTCCAGCCTTTGCTTTCCACAAAGCGCGTGTAGGCCCTGTATAGGTCCGCCACGAAAAGGGCCGCCTCGTCCCCGCCGGTGCCCGCCCGGATTTCCACGATGGTGTTCTTCGAATCGTTCGGGTCTTTGGGGATAAGCAGGAGCCTCAGCGCCTGCAAGTGTCCCTCCAGGGCCGCCGCGAGTTGTTCCTTCTCCTCGAGGGCAAGGTCGCGCAGTTCCGGGTCCGTTTCCTCCTTGAGCATGGTATCGGCCCCGGCGAGCTGCTCCTCGTCGCGTTGGAACAGCTTGAAACGCTCCACAATGCCGGCAATTTCGGCCTGTGCCTGGGCGTGTTTGCGGTAGATCTTGGGGTCGGAGGCAACCTCCTGCGTGGCCATGAGGGCGGAAAGGCGGTCGTGCTCCTCGCAAACTTCGAGGAGCTTCTGGCGCATCAGAGGCTCCATCCGTGCGGACCGTTAGTTGGAGAAGGCTTCGGTCTGGCCGTACTTCTTCCTGAAGCGCTCGACACGGCCCTCGCTGTCGACGAACTTCTGCTTGCCGGTGAAGAAGGGATGGCAGGAGGAGCAGATCTCGACGTGGATCTCGGGCTTGGTAGCACGGGTCGCAAACGCGTTGCCGCACGCGCAGGTAATCGTGCAATCGAAGTATTCTGGATGAACGTCTTTCCTCACGAGATTCTCCTGTTCGTTAAGAATAGGGACATTCCCGGCCAATGGACCGGATTTCCCCGCGTGAGCGAACGCCACATATATTACCACATGGTTTTAATGCCGCGCAAACGCCGCCAAAACCTATTCTAGACCTTCCAGCACTCAAAGTTTATATCGGTCCGTTTGCTGCTACTGCGCCGTCGGCCGGCAAAGGGTGCCACCGCCAAGCGGAGCTTGGGGGTGTATCGTGTTGGCTTCGAAGGCACCCCCAAACAAGTTGGTTCATCACGGATTTCCGATTGATGAATAGCAAAGACAACGGCAACGCTCA
>JASJYE010000428.1 GCA_030123645.1 Candidatus Hydrogenedentota bacterium
GGGAAGGACTATGCATTCCCACGGAGGACCGTGGGAACGAGAGGACGCCGAATCCGCGTATCCCGCGAGGGCCACTGGACTCGTACCTGTTCCGCTGTAATCATACGCGATGAGGCGCTCGGCAGGAAGCTCGGAGAGCTTAGGGCGTTATGAGGTTTGGATTGAGATCCACTAAGGGCACGAAGATTTGGTCACTGCGGTGGCGCGGAGATAGTGTGCTGCGCGAGAACGGGCCAAAAGACCCGTTTGTGGAGCATGCGGTTGTATCGGTCTTTCTTTGCCTACTTTCTTTCTTCCCAGAAAGAAAGTAGCGCATCGCACATGGCGACTTCCTCGTGGTACCATGCCTCTTCGAGGCCAGCTGGCCAAGGTTTGGATGTCGTGCGCTTTGAGACGGCGCTCCAAACCATCGGCGTGCATCTGGCCGCATCTGTAGAAGTATCCGTCGTCAACAGCGGGGTAGTTTGCGTTGAGATAGGCGCGGCCCTGCGTCGAGAGGGCGGGAACCAGGAACAGAATTGGGAGTGCGATCTGTTTCGTTGAACGACGCGGCGATACCGGCGGACAAGGGACGGTGTAGCGCCGCGCGTATCAATTTGGCGGGAATGAGCCTATGAAAACAATGCGTATTGTTCTCCTTAGTTTAATTTTATCCGGCTTTTCGCCCCTTGTGGCCCTCGCGGAGCCGTCGCTGGGCAGCGTGGCTAGGCACCAGGGCTTTCTCGATCTCGGCACGGATCTGCGCCTCATGTGTGTGGCGGCGCACCCGGATGATGAGGATGGCGCGACGCTGGCCATGTACCGGAAAAAGTATGGGTATAAGACTTTTGCTGTGTTGGCGACGCGGGGTGAGGGCGGACAGAACGAGATTGGGCCGGAGTTGTACGAGGAGCTGGCGGTCTTGCGGACGCATGAAACGGCCAATGCCTCGAAGATTACCGGCGCGGAGCTTCATTTCCTGAATCTGCCGGACTTCGGCTATTCAAAGAGCCGTGAGGAGACGTACGCGCTATGGGGGCGTGAGGTGGCGTTGGAGCGCATGGTGCGCAAGATTCGCGAGCTGCGTCCGGACGTTATCATCACGCACCACGCTCCGCAGGGGGCGCACGGCCATCATCAGGCGATTGGCGATACGCTGCAAAGGGCCTTCGACGTTTCCGCAGACGCCAAGGTCTTCCCGGAACACCTGGAGGAAGGGCTCGAGCCCTGGCAGGCGGCCCGGCTCTATGTGCGGTCTTTTCGCGGGGGGGGAGATGGCGCGCGTATCGACTTCAACGAGCTGGAGCCTGTCCGCGGCTACAGTTATGCCGAGATTGCCGCGCAGGCGCTTCGTGAGCACAAGACGCAGGGCATGGGTTTCTTTATCGATCGCTTCTTGACGTCTAGGTCGCACGGATCCTACGGGCTCGTAAAGGAGAGTGGCGGCGGCGTACAGGGCGCGGGCAGCGTCGGGGCGCCAGGTGGGGCGCTCTTTGAAGGCCTGATGGACCGCATATCCGAGAGGACCAGGCGCGTGTCAGTGAAGGGGTTGACGGACCGCCTGGCGCGGGAGGACCTCGTCGAACTTTTTGGCTTGCTGGATACAGATGGCGTGTCTTCGGCGGCCGCAAACCGTGTGCTGGTCGCAATAAACGAGCTACGGATTGCGGTGAGAGTAAATGACGACGAGGTGATCCCGGGTCAGACGGTGTCTCTTTCAGTGGAGGCCATCGATTTCGGCGACGTGGACGCGAAAAACGTGTCGTTCTCGGTGCAAACTTCCGCGTGGTTTCCCGCGGTCGTTGCGAAGCCGGTCGAGAAGAGCTTTTCGGCCGACGGTTTTTCGAGTGCCGAATTTGAGTTCACGGTTCCGGAGGACCAGCCGCGCACGGTTCCGCACGCGGAGTTTGTGTTCGCCCCGCACTTTCTCGAAGCGCAAATCACGGTCGTCGCCGACGTGGACATCGGCGAGGGACATACGGTGCGGCTCGAGGCGCCGATCCTATTGGATGTTATGCCGGCCGTGAGCATCGAGTTCGCCGGCGCGCCGCACCTTATTCGCTCGGGCGTGGACGCGTCGATCGCGGCGAAGATGCTGGTAACGAACCACACGCCTGGGGCAAAGGACGTGACGGTGCGCGTCGCTGCGGATACGGGAATTTCCCTTGGAGCCGATAACTTCGATGTGACCTTTGCGGCCGAGGGGGACCAGAAAATCGTCCCGGTTCCGGTGCGTGTGGCGCGAGGGCTCGAATCGGGCGACTACCGCCTGACCGCGCTCATCGAGGGGACCGATTACAGCACGGAATCGATCGTCCGCGTCGTCGATGTAAAGGTGCCGAAGAACAAGAAGGTGGGCGTGATCTTCAGCTATGACGACACCTTCGTGAATACGCTCGAGCGCTTGGGCGTCGCGCATACGACCTTGGAGATCGAGGACTTTAGGCCGAAACGCCTCGATGACTTCACAACGATAATTGTCGATATCCGTGCGTATCTCGTGCGACCGGATCTCGTCGCGAACAACCAAGCTCTACTGGACTATGTGCATCGGGGTGGCACAGTGATCGTGATGTATCAGAAGACTTTTGAATGGAATTCAGCCTATGCGC
>JASJYE010000429.1 GCA_030123645.1 Candidatus Hydrogenedentota bacterium
CCTAACCTGGGAAGGATCTCCCGATGGGCATCGACAACTTGATCCTGTGGGCGCTGGTCATCGCCGCGCACGGCGTCTTTTTCTACCGCCTGTACGTCATTTACAACCTGGTGAATTTGGGCCAAGGCACGCTTGGACTGGACCGCATCCCAGGACGTATCGCCGATCTTCTCATTAAGGGCTTCGGCCAGAAGCTCGTGATCCGCGAGCGCTCTGGGTGGGGGCATTTCTTCATCTTCTGGGGTTTTTGGGTCATCACCTTCGGCACGCTCGAAGGACTCATCCGCGGCCTTTTCCCAGGCCACTTCACCTTCGCCTTCCTTGGCCCCATCTACCCCTTTATGAACACCATGGCTGACTTCTTCGGCACTATCGTCATGGTCGCGATCGCCTTGGCGCTCTACCGCCGCTTCGTCATCAAGCCCAAACGCCTCGAGGGCCCTCTCTCGCACCAGATCGACGCTGTCGTAATTCTGGGCCTCATCGTGGGCCTTATCTGCGCCTTCTTCGGCATGAGCGTCCTCGTCGACCGCCCGGGATTGATGCCCATGACCTCGCTCCTGCGCTCCGTGTTTCACGGCGGGACCGCCGCGGAGACGATCGAAGAAGCCGGCGCCGCCTTCTACGGGATCGAATGGTTCCACAACCTCATCGTGCTCTCGTTCCTGGTCTACATTCCCTACTCGAAGCACGTCCACGTCGTCACTGCGCTCCCCAATCTCTTCTTCCGCGACGAACGCATCAAAGGCCGCATAGAGAAACTTGACCTGGAAGACGAGTCGGCCGAGTCCTTCGGCGTTGTCACGCTCAAGGACTATTCCGCAAAAGAGCTCCTCGACGTTATGGCGTGCACCGAATGCGGCCGCTGCCAGGAGAGCTGCCCGGCCTACAATACGGGGAAACCTCTCAGCCCGAAAAAAGTCGTGCTGGACATCAAGGAGCACCTGCTTAGGGACGGCCCCGCGCTGCTCAAGGACCCCGAGGCGGAGCCGGCCCACGCGCTCTATGGCGATGTGATCGAGGGCGACGTGCTATGGGCCTGCACGTCATGCGGGGCCTGCGAGGAGGTTTGCCCGGTCGAGATCCAGCCCATGACGAAACTCCTGAAGATCCGCCAGGCACGGGTGCTGATGGAAGGCGACTTCCCCAAAGAAGCGCAGAACGCCCTGCGCAATATCGAGACGCAGTCCAACCCCTGGAACATCGCGCAGGATACGCGCGGCGATTGGTGCAAGGACCTCGGCGTGACCACAATGGCCGATAACAAAGACGTCGAGTACTTATACTTCGTAGGCTGCGCGGGCTCCTACGACCACCGCTATATCGACGTTAGCACTGCGCTCGTGAAGATACTGCAACAGGCTGGCGTGACCTTTAGTATTCTCGGTTCAGAGGAAATGTGCACAGGCGACAGCGCCAAGCGCATCGGCAACGAGCTTCTCGCGCAGACGATGGCCCAGTCCAACGTCGAAACCTTCGATTCCTACGGGGTGAAGAAAATCATCACATCCTGCCCGCACTGTTTCAATACGATTAAGAACGAGTTTCCCGAGTACGGCGGCGATTACGAGGTCATTCACCATGCCGACCTCATCGAGCAGTTGGTCCGCGACGGCAAGATTAAGCCCAATCCCTCAAAGACCGATAGCCACGATAAAGTGACCTACCACGATTCCTGCTACCTCGGGCGCTATAACGACATAATCGAATCGCCGCGCGCCGTGATCGCCATGGCCGCCGGCGCCGGCAACTACGTCGAGATGGAGCGCAGCGGCATGAACAGCTTCTGCTGCGGCGCGGGCGGCGGGCGCATGTGGATGGAAGAGACCATCGGCACCAGCGTCGCCGGCGACCGCGCCAAAGAAGCCATCGACACCGGCGCCAAAACCCTCGCCACCGCCTGCCCCTTCTGCATGACCATGCTCACCGACGGCGTCAAAGGCCTAGGCAAAGGAGACGAAGTCCAAGTCCGCGACATCGCCGAAATCGTCGCCGACAGTCTCGACGGATAGTTGGCGAATTGTGACAGGGTCTTCATCCGCAAACGATCTAGTCCCCGTTCGCATCCTGAGTGTGGTCGCGAAAGAAATCCGTAATTTCTTCTTCTGCTAGCTCCCCTCTAGCTGCCGCCATTACCATCGCGTAGAGTGCGGACGCTGGAGGGACGAACCGTTTTCCATTGCGTCTAAGGAAGACCTCAGAGACGGCCAACGCCGTACGCTTATTGCCGTCGAGGAACGCGTGGTTCCTCACGATGCCGTAGAGATATGCCCCGGCTAGCCCCGCGAGGTCGACTGTCTCGCCTGCGTACTCGAACAGGTTACGGGGCTTCGCCAGCGCCGACCGCAGCAAGGTCGCATCACGCAACCCGGCATCGCCCCCGTGCTCGGAGATCTGTCGACCATGAATCGCTAGGGCAACCGATTCAGTGATCCAGACCGGCTCGCGCACGGTCTACTCGGCCAATTCGCGGAGCACATCCCGTCTCTCGCGCATGACATCCTCGGCGATCTCCATCTGGCGCGCGAACTCGGGGTCATATGGCGAAATCTCTACACCGTTTGGTGTCTCGATCGCGT
>JASJYE010000430.1 GCA_030123645.1 Candidatus Hydrogenedentota bacterium
TTCAGCGTCCAATACCACCCCGAATCCTCGCCCGGCCCCCACGACAGCCGCTACCTCTTCGAGCGCTTCACCAAGCTCATGGACCAGTGGAAGGCCGCCCACGCGAAGGTGTAGAGGCGCCTACGGGAGTGCTAGCCGTTTGACGCCGCCTTGATCTGCTCCGCGCTTCATCTCATTGTGCCTTGCGGGCGCGGAGGGACGGGTCGGCGTGGTCGATGCGGGGAAGGCCGAGGACTTTCTGCTCGACGAGGGCGGTGATCTCGCCGAGGTGGAGGATCTGGTTGGTGAGGTATTTGACGGGGTTTTCCTTGCGGTAATTGGTGGTCAATTCGGGCACGCTGAGGATGGCTGGGACGTTAGGCGTAATCTTGCCGTTGTTTCGCTCGAGCATCCCGTGCTTCTTGAAGTATCGAAGCGCGCGATCGACCGCGTGCGGGACGTCCGCAACGTCTTCCGGATCCACATAGGGATGCTGCGTCTCCCGCAAGGTCCCCCCGACGAGTTCCTTCAGATCGTTGACGGCGATGGGCGCCGTCATGCCATGCAGGCACCGCGTATACAGCAGCGCCGCGAGAATCTGGGCCGCGTTGATCTCGACAAGCCCCCCCATGATCTCGATCAGCCGGTGGTCGAAGGCGCGCCGCTCCTCGCGCGAGGCGCCCGCCTTGAGGAACTGCTCCGGACCGAAGATGACGGAGGTGTGCTTCGTGATGAAATTGTAGTTTCTCGACGAAGGCACCGCCGACACCTTGATGTCGCCGTCTCGGGATTGAACGGCATGGAGAAAGAACGAAATGGCGCCGGGCGTTTCGATATTTTCGCGGTATTCCATGAGCATCCCCGAACATGAGCGGCTTCTCCCCGGGTACAACATGAAGCTGTTTCCAACCCGCAAGATATCGAGGAATTTCTTGAGTTGCTTAAGCGTGACATTGTCGCGGCTGATGCCGTGGGCGCCGAGAAAATCGAGCAACTCGTCCAAATCGAGGATGCGCGATTTGAAAATGCTGCCCTGAAAAAAGTCATTGCGCAGCATGGCGTGAACCTCGGGCTTGCCGCCGGTGGCGAGGTAGATTGCGGCAAAGAGGTAAAACGGGTCGTCCAGTTTGTGGTGGTTGCCATAATAAATGGCGGGATGGTCTCTCGGGCAAAGGTCCGCGTTTTCCATCCGGAGGTACTTGTTCCAGCCGCAGAACACGCCCACGACGTAAAGGATGCCGGCGAGTTTTCCATCGCGGTTGGGCGGCGCGGCAAGATTGAGCTTGTAGAGGAAATAGCGGGCGAAAACCCCGGCCACGATGACCCAGCTTTTGACGGCTTTCATAGCGGGCTAGTGTATCGCCTGGACCTTCCCCAGGCAACATCCGGCCCAATCGGCCCCGTTAGGATGCAGATCGCGTCCTTTGTTAGACTCGCGACAGGCCGGGAATGTTGTCTGCATAAAGGGGCGGGGGAGCATGGACCTGAATCTGTTCGTTCTGCTACTCGCCGTGGGTGCGGGCGTGGGCATCGTGAGCGCCGCGCTCGGCATCGGCGGTGGTGTTCTCATGGTCCCGGCCTTCCTCTACGTCATCCCCGGCATGGACATCAACACGGCCAAGGGCTCGAGCCTGCTCGCTATCGTCTTCGTCGCGGGTTTCAATTCCTGGCGGATGAATCGCGGCGAGATGAAGAACCCGTGGAACGTGGCCGCGGCGATCGCCGCCGGGGCAATCGTCGGCGGCTTCGCGGGCGGATGGTTGACCGGCCTGATGTCGGACACCGCCGTCACGTGGGTGTTTGTCGGGCTCTTGGCCTTCGCCGCGCCTCGGATCTTCTTTCTGCAGCCCCGCATGGTCCACGAGGAAGATGTCCGGCAGCGCCAAGGGGCCGCGGCGCTGATCGGACTGGCTTCCGGATTGGTCGCCGGGGCGACCGGGACCGGCGGCGGGGCAATCCTCGTGCCGCTCGCATTATGGGCGGGGCTCGTCTCCAACGAACGCGTCGTAGCGCTGTCCAACACGGTCATGGCCGCGTCCGCCGCGGCGGGGACGGTCGCGCACCTCACCTCTGAGCGAACGATGGACACGGCCTCGACCTACGGCTTGGTGAGCGTGTCTCTGGCGCCCGTCGTCGTCGTAGCCGCGGTCGCCATTGCGCCGCTGGGGCGCTGGATCGACGGCCACCTGAGCTTCAATCGCCGCCGCGTAGTGATGGGCACGCTCCTCTTCGTAATCGCCGCGCGATTGATATACCGCGTCATAGGCTAATCGCCACGGGTCTTAGAGCGCCTTAAGCTTAGATAGGTACGCGTTGTGCGTTGCGAGCATTAGGTCGGCAAGAAAAAGGAAGTCATGGGTGCCACCGTCAAGCGCAGCTTGGGGGTGTATGGAGCTAAAAGCCCCTTCCATACAGACACGTGGCGCATAGCCATCCATTAGGCCTGCGGCAAGACCGGAGTCCCGCGCTGGTATCCTAACCAGATACGCCATACCGCTGCTACAATGGTGCGCGAGAAATTCGGTCTGGAAGCCGCCCAGGCCTATCTGGGCCATGCGAATATACAGACCACGCAGATCTACGCCGAGCGACA
>JASJYE010000431.1 GCA_030123645.1 Candidatus Hydrogenedentota bacterium
GTATCCTGCCGATTGCCAGTGCGCGGAGCATTAGGTATCATGACCGCCCCGCCGGCTCGCACGACTTGGCGCCTCATGGTTGACCCGGGGTGGCAGCGATAGGGCGAATCCTTATATCATGGGTCTGACGCGGACGAAGGGTTGCGGCCGGTACCGCTAGAGGAACTATTATTATGGAAAGCAGCGCCTTGCAGATTGACGAGTGGCCCGATCTGAAGAACGCCCGCATGCTGCTGGGTTTTTCAGGCTGGATGGACGGAGGCGAGGTGTCGACCGGAACGATCTCCTATCTTGTCGAGGCGCTGGATGCCGTCCCCTTCGGGAAGATACTTCCCGAGGACTTCTACATCTATAATTTTCCGGGTTCAATGGAGATCGCCTCGCTCTTTCGGCCGCATGCGAAGATTGAAGATGGGCTTGTTCGGGAGTTTGAGGAGCCCGCGAACACGTTTTATTATGCAGCGGAACACAACCTCGTACTCTTCAACGGTAAAGAGCCCAATATGCGATGGAAGACATATGCAGAATGCCTGTTCTCCGTTGCCCAGGACCTGAACGTCGAGGAAATTTACTACATCGGCAGCGTGGGAGGCCTCGTGCCCCACACGCGCGACCCGGTTTTCTGGACTTCCATGACGGACGAGCAGCTCAGGGATACTCTGGTTAGTGCAGGATTCGGTCCAACCAATTACGAAGGTCCCTCGAGTTTCTCGACCTATCTCTTGACGCATGCCATGGAGCGCGACCTCCGGATGGCCAGTTGCGTCACGGGAATCCCATCTTATGTCGATGGGAAAAATATAAAGTGTATCGAGGCCGTCACGCGCAAGCTTGCGGGCATCCTCGGATTGACGCTCGACTTTTCGGGGCTCGAAGCCGAGACGGCCCAGTTTCTCTCCGATCTGAATAAAGTGGTGAAGGCGAATTCGAAACTCGCCGAAAGAGTGTCTCAGCTCGAGAGGTTTTACGACCAAGAAGTAGGGCCGAAGTCTGAAGATGAAATTAGGGACTGGTTTGATCGCCAGGACCTCGAGATAGATTGAGCGGAGTACCGGCGGCCAGACCGCCGGCGGTTGCCCCGCTCTTGGTTGATCCTGCCCCAGCGCAGGAAAGGAGTAATTATATGCCGGCTCTTGAAGGAATGAGGGTGTTGGACATGACGCAGTATGAGGCGGGACCGTCCTGCTCCCAAGCCTTGGCCTGGCTTGGCGCAGATGTCGTCAAGGTCGAGCGCCCGGGCGCAGGCGATCCGGGCCGTGGCCTGAGCAGGGGCTTATGGCAAGACTCTGAGTATTTCGTCAACTGGAACAGCAACAAACGCAGCGTCACCATCGCGCTGGACAAACCCGAGGGCCGAGAGCTCCTGCTCAAGATGCTTCCGCACTACGACGTTTTCATCGAAAACTACGGCCCGGGAGTCATCGAGAAGCTCAACATCGATTACGACGTCATGAAAGCGATACACCCCGGCATCATCTACGGACGGGTCAAAGGCTTCGGCACCAGCGGTCCCTATTCGAACTACAAGAGCTATGATACCGTCGCCCAGGCGGCATCGGGCGCCATGTCCACCACAGGTGAGGCCGACGGCCCACCGATGCGGCCCGGGCTGACCATCGGCGATGTTGGGACGGGAATGCATCTCGCGCTTGCGATCACCGCGGCCTACGTGCAGAAGCAGCGCACAGGGCTCGGGCAACTCATCGAGCTGTCAATGCAGGAAGCCATGACGTATTACATGCGCACGACCCTCTCCATGGGCACCAGTTGGGGCAAGCGGGCCGCCGAGCGGCGGGGTAACGGAGGCGACCCGATCGTAAATCTTTACCCCTGCAAGCCCTTCGGCCAAAACGACTACGTCTTTATTATGGCCGTCACGGCGCGCATGTGGGAGGCGCTCTGCTCCGCCATTGGACGCAAAGATCTCCTCGACGACCCACGATTTAAGGGCTATAAAGACCGCTACGCAAATGCCGCCGCATTGATGGACGAGATTCGTCCGTGGACACGCGAACGCACGAAACACGAAGCCATGAAAGAGCTGTGCGAGGGCGGTGTCCCGTCGAGCGCCGTCTTCGATACCAAGGACCTGTATAACGATCCCCATCTTATCGAGCGCGGATTTATCCACAATATCGAACATGACGAGCTGGGAGATATCACGCTCCTCGGCTGGCCCGCGCGGATGTCTGAAAGCCAGGTGGACATCAAAGCCGCTCCCTTGCTCGGCAAGCACACCGATGAACTTCTGGAGTCTGACTTGGGTCTGTCTGGCTCGGAAATTGAGGCCTTACGCGAATCCGGGGCGATTGGAGACGAATCCCGTGTGCGCGCGGAACAATAGAGCCTATCCCAAAACTCGAAACTGTCCCGTGATGTCGTTAAACGGAGTGCGCTGTGTTGAATCCCTCTTTGTGTCATCCTGAGCGTAGCGAAGGATGACAATAATTGGGTTTCGGGATAGCTTCTAGCACTACAACGCTACGTCTGGCTGGCGAAAGGCAGGCAACATCGTGCACGTCAACAATTTGCACTCGCGAGCTTCGCTGAGCAAAATAAGGGACTTTTG
>JASJYE010000076.1 GCA_030123645.1 Candidatus Hydrogenedentota bacterium
GAGTTACTCGATATCCTCGTATGTCCTGAGAACAAGACCGCCGTTAAGCTCGTGGATGACGACGCCCTCGCGAAAATCAACGAGGCCATCCAGGCCAAGACCCTGAAGAATCGCGCCGGGGAGACCATCGAAGAATCCATCGACGGAGGACTGTTGCGCGAAGACGGCGTCTACCTCTATCCCATTCGCGACGACATCCCCATCATGCTCATCGACGAATCCATCCCCATGGCTCAGCTCGACTAAGATACACCGATACGCCGCGCAGATCCTTAGGTCGAATTAGAGCTAAAGGTATAGAGCGTGCCCCGATGCCGGTCTGTGTCGAGTTGTGATTCGATGAACGCGCTGCCCGTATAGCGGTCGATGACCGCGCGCCAGAACGACTTGGCCGCTGAGTTCTCTGCAATCACCCGTACCTCCCACGGGCCCGGATAAACGTCAAACAGAAACGTTGACGCGAACTCGCCGATTCGTCCCCGGCGGTATGCACGCATCACAAAAAATTCCATCATGTCCGTCACGCCCGCATCCCTCGTCAAATAGCTGCGCGGACTCACGATCGCAAATCCCGCAAGCGCTCCTTCCACGCGGATCACGTACGACGTGTATTTCGGTGTAAACTGCTCCTCGATTAACTCCGGATCGCCATAAGTCCCGTCGTCGTTCAGCGACATTTCGCTGAACTCGCTGAAATCATAGTAATATAATTGCATCAGCCGGCACAGCGCGGGCCCCTCCGTCTCCCTGGCCTGCGCTACCGTGACCCCTTCACCAGGCACGGTCAAAAATGCCTTTCCGTGCCGTACCACTTCGAGCCGCCATGATCGAGGTGCAACACCGGCACGCCCGAAAGCCGCGTCTCCCGCCCGAACTCCTCGCGCATGTCCACGCTAAACTGCCAATCCGCCCCCTCAAAGTGCTCCGCTTCGTAATACGACACCTTATCGAAACACGAACGCCGCACCACCTGGCAAAATCCGATCGGCACCCCTCCCATCTCGCGGTAGCGGAATTCGCCCGCCCCGTTGACAAGCTCGTCCCAGCACTCCCACGGCCGAATGTCCCCCTGCAGCACCTTCGCCGTCGTCTCCCGCGTAAGAAGTTTGCGACCGTCCGGCACCAGGAAATCGTTGCCCTCCGTCTGCTCAAGGACCTTCGCCAGCAAATTCGGCGGCAGCAGCGTATCCGCATCGAGCAATACTACCCAATCTCCGCTGGCCTTCTTGAGCGTCTCGTTGATGATAAAACCCTTCGCCGAAGCGTTCTGCTCCGTGAAGGTCGACCTGTGAATGCGCAGTTCCGGATGCGTCAAGCGCAAACTGTCCAGAACGTCCTCCGTAACGTCTATGTCCGGAACATATGCGACGATCACCTCGATATCCGGCAAGTCGACGCCTTCCTGATGGGCGATGGACTGCAAGACGGCCTGAAGCCGCCGCGCGTAACGCACACACACCGTCACTATCGAGAATTTCGGACGGCGCTCCTCCTTCTTCTGCCGGAGGGCCTCGCTCCAAAGCGCCACATTCTGCGTGACGATCGAGGTGTCGATATTCCAAATCGAAATCCGCGGTTCCAAGCGGTCGCCCAGGCGCAGCGGCACGTAATAGCTCCCCTCAAACTCCCGAGGGTGCACCGGCCGGCCGTCCCGCAACAAAACGTAGCTGCCATCCGGCTCTACGTGCAGCACGACCCGGTGCTTGTATCCCTCCATCGCACAGACCAGTTTGCAGTCGCGCCCGAAGCTGAACCCGATATACTCCGCAATGCCCCCGCCGAAGATCACCGACAACGTAAACGGCGGATCGACCTTCGCCAGCGGCGTGCTCAACTTCTCCGCATTCGTGAACCCGTGCCACCGGACGCCGCCCGGCAGTTGGTGCGCCCATTGCCCTTCAATCGAATAATCGAAGGAGTCGATCTCCAGGTCGGGCGGTAAATTCGTCACCGTATCGTCGGCCTTCGCCGCAAGCGTCACCCGCGCCGTATCCAGCCCGGCCCGCGCATCGTCTATCGGGTCGTAATACTTCGCCTGCTTCTCCACCGCCCACATCGGGTCCATCACGACCTCGCCGTCCTGCGAAGCGGCTTTAATACCCGGCAGCGCGCGGCTCAACTCCGTCGATTCACGATCGCACACGTGCCTCAGGCTGCAGATGCCGCACACGGGACCGAGTTCGCGCATCGTATCGCGCCTCTTCTTTTGCAGCGCCTTCTCGTAGCCCTGCTCGGAATCCTCGACCGGCTTCGGGACGTGGCGAGCAAGCCGCAGATGGCGTGTCAGCTTGTGCCACGCGATCGCCCGCGCCCGCAGCCATGGCGATTCCAGCAACCACGGCAGCAAGCGGCTGTCGATCGGGTCCTTAAACAGCGTGTAGCGCCCAAGAAGAATCGATAGCACTTTGCCCCCAACGACCGGCCCGCGCTCCGCCAATCGAAGTGCAAGTTCGTACGAATCCTTCCTGTATTGCTGATGATCGAGGTAAAACTGCGCATTGTTCACGACGCGCAACCAATGTTCCTTCGGGATCGAGCAGAACGGCACCCGCAAGATATTGCACTCAATCCCCTTCGACTCCAGCGCCTGAGCGAACTCGATCATGCGCGCGATGCTCCCTGCGCTTTGCTCCTTGTCGCGACAGGCATCGGTCCGCACGAAAGCGTCGTAGGCCGCCAGATTCACGGCCGTTACGCCAGCCTCCTTATACCGCTGCGCATACGCCGCCCCGTCGAGACTCTTGTGCAGCGGCACATGAAGCTGTACACGCGTCTTCAGGCCCGCCTCGTGCGCACGCTCCAGCCACGCCTGAAACCCCGGCTGCGTCGCCCGGCGCGGCGTCAGGAATACGTCCAGGAGGCCCAGATCCCGCAGCGCCTTCAGGTCCGGCGGAGCGCCCTCGCAATCCGTTCTAAGCGAGGCTCGCATATCCAGCCCCTGCGCGCAATCAAGATATTCAGCGAAGGATGCCGCTGCCCCTTCCGCCGTCAGAATATCGACCTTCTCCGTCTTGAAAACGACGCGGTTGATGCGCAGCCATCGCGAGAGATCGGCGATCGCGAAGCGCTCGCCGCGCAAATTCTGCGCCAGCACCAGCCCGCGGACCGGCGACAGCCGCTCTTGTGTCCTTCGAAGCGCCACCGTCGGGCCCGCCTCTACATGTGCTTCTGCGTTCCGTACCATTGACTGCCGCCATGGTCGAGGTGAATGACCGGCGTCCCGCTCAGCCGATGCTCCTCGCCAACGTGCTCCCGCATTTGCGCGCCGAAGCGCATGTCCGCCGTCTCGAAATGGTCCTCTTCCAGATACGGGTATTCCTCAAGATACTTCGCCCTGAAGCATTGGCAGAAACCCACTGGGATTCCCTTCGTCTCACGATGCCGAAACTCGCCCGCGCCCTCGAGCAGCTCCTCCCAATCGTCCCACGGGTCAAGCTCCCCCATCAAAATCCGCGCCGTCACGTCCTTCGGCAATAGCTTGCGCCCGTCCGGCGCGATAAATTCCGATTCCTCCGCGACAGCATCCACCTTTGCGAAATAATCCGGCGGCAGCAGCGTGTCCGAATCCAGCAACATAATCCACTCACCCGAAGCGATCTTTGCAGATTCGTTTATCAGAAATCCCTTCGAATTTGCGTACTGCTCCGAGAAAGGTGAGCGCACCACCCTGAGATTCGGATAACTAAGCGTTACCCCGTCAATCAGATCGTCCGTAGCATCCAGCCCCGGGACATAACACACGATCACTTCAATTTTGCCCAGGTCGAAATCCCTCTGATGCGCGAGGCTGCGCAGGACCGCGTGCAACCGCCGCGTGAAACGCGTGCTCACAATGATGACCGAGTACTTGACAGAAGAAACCGCTTCCTCAACGCCAGTGTTTCCGGTCCAGATGCGCAAGTTCTGCGTTGCAATACATTCATCTATGTTCCAGAGCGAAATCCTCGGCTGAAGTTTCTCGCCCAATCGCAGCGCCGGGTAATGACGGCCCTCGAACTCCGCAGGCCTCACAGGCCGCTTGTCACGCAAGAGAACGTATCGGCCCTCCGCATTGACGTACAGCGCGATGTTGTGACGGTAAGACTCCATCGGACACAAGATCTTGCAATGCCGCCCGAAACTAAATCCCACATAGTCCGCGATCCCAGCACCCACGTCCATCGAGAGGGTCAAGGGGAGACGAAAGGTACCGAGCGACGTACTCAACTTCTCAATATTACTCACCGACCACCATTTCAATCCGCTCTCCATTCGGTCAAAGTACGTCTCCTCCACACCGTAATCATAGGGCCCCACCTCGATGGCCGCACCTTGCCGCAGCAATATCTCGTCCGCTTCCCCGGTCAACTCCTCATAGCGAAGCTCCACGTCGAGCCGATCCAAGTCGACCGGGTCGTAATACTTTGGCTGCATCGCTGAAAAGTGCAGCGGCGAGACCACATGCTTGCCCGCCACCGCATGAACCTCAAGCCCCGGAAGCGCCCTCTTGAACCGTGAACTGTCGTGGTCACAAATCCGTTTAAGCGAACATCGGCCACACGCCGGCCCCAGCTCCTTTTCGGTCGCCGCGCGCGCATCTCGAAGTTCTCTGTCATATGAACGCTTCGAGACTTCCTTCGGCACACTACGCGCCACGCGCATATGTATCGTCAGTCTGCGATATATCCGCGCGAGAAGATACAAGTAGTGCCTGTTCAGAAGAGCCGGAAGCAGAAAATTGTCCATGGGCTGGCTCTTGAAGGTATAGCGCGAAAGCAACATCAACAGGATCTTCCCCGCCATGACCGGGCCCCGGCGATACAGCTTTCGTGCCAGCGAGTACGCCTCGGGCATATAATGCGCGTGGTCTGCCGCGCACTGCGGGCCGTTCGCAGTCCTGACAAGGCTGTCCTCATCGACCAGGCAGAGCGGGACCCCCAAGAGATTGGCCTCCACGCCCTGCTCCTCGAGCCGCGCCGCGAAGCGTTGCATCGCCGCAAGCGTGGCCTCGCTGTCCGCGCCGTCGCGGCCTTCGCCCCCCTTTTGAAAGGGGTCGTACAGCACGATATTCACACGGACAACACCCGACTCCGAAATCCGGCGCGCCCACACTTCTGCGTCCACATCCTTCGTGAAAGACGCCTGAAATTGAAGCCGGACCGGCAAAGCCTGGTCCTTGCAGGCCTCGAACCACGGCTTGAGCTCATCAAGAGAGGAGCGCTTCGGGCAGAGAAACACGTCATACAAGCCCTGCTCCTTCATCGCCCCCAGGTCGCCCGGCGGAGCAGCGCCGTCCGTCCGAAGCGATAGCACCACCCCGAGCTCCTTTGCGGTCCCGAGGAGCTCCCCCACAATCGCATGCACGGCGCCATCCGCCAAAACGTCGATTTTCTCCGCCTTCAGCACATGGCGGCTGTATCGAATCCAACGCAAAAGGTCGATCAGGCCCAGGGCACGTCCAGAGTGATTATGCGCCAGGACCAGGCCGCGCGAGGGGGGAATTCGCTGTTCCCGCGCTACCAACTGAACCGCCAAGATGGGAAGGCTCCTGTGCGATCGATGAACTCCACGCCAGCAAATCGCTAACCGCTCTGCGGAAAAGGGTTTAGCGTCTCAACATTGTCGATCATACTGCCCCGCCGCATGACCTGTCAAAGTCACCGCCAAGTTCCAGTCGCAAATCTTCATTTCCTACGGCCCGGTATCCACGGCCGCAGCAATAATGTGTTCGATGAGTCGGTCGCGCTTGAGTTCCTCCGTGCCCTGTGTGCCCTCTGTGGCTAAATCGCACTCAGGCGGAAGGCAAGAAGAGAAGGGTGCCACCGCCAAACTCGTTTGGGGGTGCGTTCGAGACCAAGGCCATACACCCCCAAACAAGTTTGGCGGTGGCACCCATGACCTCCTTTTCCTTGCCGGCCCATCAGCCCGGGCGCTCCACCTCGGAAACGATCTCCAGAGGGTGCAGAACCCTAAGCTCCGTGCCTTCGGCAAGCTGAATGGCGCAGACGCTGCTCTCGGTGACAATGGCTTCTACGCCCGCGTCGCGGAAGAGTTTGAACAGGGGTTCGCCGACGGCCAGGGCGAGGTCGTAGCCGAGGGGGCCCGCCTTGAGGCCGAAGGTGCCGCCCATACCGCAGCAGGTCCCGTTTTCGATGCGAACGACTTCGGCGCCTTGGCCTTCGAGCCAGCGAAGGGCCTCTGAGGCGCTTCCGAGCGCGCGCTGGTGGCAGGAGCAGTGAAGTCCAAAGCGCCGGCCGGCCAAGATTTTCGGGCCGTTTTCCGGCTCGATTTCCAGGAGAAAGGCGAAGAGTTCGCGCGTGCTCGATGCGACGAGTGCCGCTTCTTCCGAATGATCGAGCAGTCTCGGATAGGTCTTGGTGAGTGCATAGGCCGCGGTGGGCTCAGGCGACACAATGGTAAAGCCGTCTCGCGCAAAGGGCGCCAGGCTTCTGACGTTAAACTCGGCAACCTTACGCGCGCGCTTCAAGTCGCCGTAGGCGAAGAAAGGATAACCGCTCGGTTTTTGCTTGGGAACGACGACTTCGCAGCCTGCCGCCTCCAGCCGCTCGACGGCGGCCATGCCGAGGTGGGGCGCGTTGTAGTTCGCATAGACATCGTAGAAGAACACGACTTTATGGCGCACCGGCTGTTTCGGTGTAGGCCGCGCGATCTGAAACTGCCGCGCGAAGGTGCGGCGAGCAAAGCGAGGAAGCGTGCGCCGCCGGTCGAGGCCGGTCACGTGTTCGAGCAGCGCCCGGAACGGGCGGTTGCGCAGCAGCCAGTTCGAGACCGGTGCGGTCGCACTGCCGAGCGCCGCGAAGCGGTCTGCCGCCATCATGGTCTTCTCCGCGCGCGTGGGTGCTTCTATTTCGTGCACGCGTTGCTTGACCTCGGCGATCATGAGCGGTATATCGATATCCGCCGGGCAAATCTCCTTGCACAACCCGCACGAAATACACAGCGGCGCAAAGTCCGCCGCCCGATCCAGACCATGCACCGCCGCCGTCCACGGAATCCCAATCGGCCCCGGATAAATGTGGCCGAAGGTGTGCCCGCCGACCACGCCATAGGTGGGGCAGATATTCATGCACGCCCCGCACCGGATGCAGGCCAGCGCCTCTTTTAACGCGGGGTCCTCGCGCATCTTGGTGCGCCCATTGTCCAAAATGATTACATGCGACTCGCGCGGCCGCGCCGCTCCCTCGCCCAAGGGCGACCGCCCGTGCATCCACGTCACGTACGTCGTCGGGCACTGCCCCGTCGCGCTCACCGGATGCGCCATCACCATCAACAGCGCTTCCTCGATCGTATCGACAATCTTCTCGCTGCCCATCACGCAAATGTGACAATCCCCGATGCTCGTCACCAAACGCCCATTGCCCTCGTTCGTCTCGATGACAATACCGCCCGTCTCCGCAATGCCGACATTCGCCCCCGTCATCCCGATGTCCGTGTTCAGAAAAATCGGGCGTAGATAGCCCCGCGCAGCCGCCGTGAGTTCATCGATCTTGGAGGAGATCGGCCGGCCCATTTCCTTCTCGAAGAGTTCCGCGACGTCCTGCGCCGTCTTGTGCACCGACGGAAACACCAAATGATACGGCTTCTCGCCCGCCATCTGAATGATCAATTCGCCGAGATCCGTCTCCACCACACGCAGCCCAGCCTTCTCGAGCGGTTCATTGATCTCGATCTCTTCCGTCGTCAGCGACTTCGATTTCGATACCGTCTTCGCCCCGCGCTCGCGCGCCACCTCCAATACATAGTCGATTGCAGCCGCCGCGTCCTCGGCCAGAAACACCTTCGTGCCCCGCTTCTCCAAATTCGAAACGAAGCGCTCCAGAAGCGCGTCCTGATTCTCCAAACAGGCCGCCTTGACGTCCTTGACCCGCTCCCGAAACGCCGCCCCTCCGGGCAACTCCAGCAGCGCCTCTGCGCGCGCCGTGCGTCCCCGCACCATGCACGCATACAACGAATCACGCGCCTGCGGATGCATGATCGCCTCCGTAATCTGCTCTTTCAGGCGTGCATTTCGCGCATCAGCCATGCGGCATCTCCACGTCCATCGCTTCCGAGAGCACGATGGCATGCGCCGCCGCCGGACCATGCACCCCCAGCGTCAAGCGCATCTCGATGTCCCCCGTGCGGCTGGGCCCCGAGAGAAAGCTCACCACGCAATTTTGAGGATGCTCCGCGAAAATTTCCCTCAACCGTGGTGCCGCCGCATCGAGATCGTCCACCAGTTCCCGCGCCGAAACCAACCCGATATGCGTTCGAGGGAGCGACGACACCAGGCGCGTCGCATCGTCGAGCGACACCTCGACAAGCGTCCCCGTCCGCGCAATGGCGAAGTCCATGCACGTGATACCGACTTGCGCCGCGTCAATCGCCCCCGGCAACGTGTCAGCGGCATACGGCGGCCTCAATAGGTCCGTCTGATTCCTCTTGCACCAGCCCTCCAGCGCCTCCTGAAAGGGCCCAGGCGCCCGCGCGAGCGCCACGCGCCCGGCCTCTGCCCCCTGGCAAATCGCCCCGGCCTCCTCCGCGGCCTCCTCCCATGAGGCCACCAGGTGCACATGCCCCTGCAGGGCTTCGAATTTCACCTTGAAGCGATTGAAAAGCGTGTCCGGCATGGTCATTCGTGCGGCGTGTCCCCGGCGGTGGGCAATGCTCAACGATATGAAGCGCGATTCTATCGCAATCCTTCACGAAACTCCATCGCCCTGTCCCTTGCGCACGGGCCGGCATTCGTGCATACTGGCCCCGCT
>JASJYE010000432.1 GCA_030123645.1 Candidatus Hydrogenedentota bacterium
CGGGCATATCGAGACAGTGTACACGCTTTCCGATAGGCGATCCGGCTGGGGGACGTGCCGGTCATCCGGTGATGCCCCCTATAGATAGCCACGGTACGTTGCACTTGGCAGTTGAATTCGCAGCGAAACAAGAGGTAATTTATTGACTGTATTGCATTTATTGGCGATTTTCGCTGTTTTCTTGACAAGATTAATCAGGAATGGCAGGATGGATCGAACTTGTTCCCACACTCCCGCGTGGGAACGCCGAGGGGCTCTCTACTCGCAATCGCGCCTGATATGCATTCCCACGGAGGACCGTGGGAACGAGAGAGACTTCCTGCTCGGTAGCAAGGATAATCCCTGCCAGCGAGGCCTCTGGAGTCAGGCCGAGTTTTTTGACCTTGCGGGACTATGAAAGTCGCCCCGGATTTTCTTTTGGATGAATACTTCCCCAATCTACGCGCTATCGCCATACATCTGGAACGTAGAGCCCCAACCGTGGCACTCAGTGTAAAGACTTTCCTTTTCTTGGGAAAAAAAGTACTCGACCCGGTGGTATCAGATGGCCGGCTGTCCGGGATTTATGGGTTCCGTCCACGGGATGTTGTTGCTATTGAGGGAAGTTCCAAAATGACACATATCGCGCGGTTTCGGGTGCTTCGAGCCACGATCTAACACGATTATATTTAGCCTCACATGATAATCTTGGGCGGCGAGGCAGCCTGGCATAGTATTTTCGTGTAGGGTTAGCGATGAGCCTTCTTCGAAAGACCAGCGAGCTTTTGCACTTAGAGCCCGGCAAGGACGCTTGGCTTAAGCAGTCAGCGTTCACCCCTGCCCACGAGGGCATCTCTCCGGAGGAATTGCAGCCGCTGATCCGCAGGCTGCTCGAAGAACCTTCTCTCGAAACCGCTGAAGCCCATAAGGTCATCACGGAACTTCGAGCTGTCACTACGAGGGCGGGGCACTTTCTTACTGCGTCGGAGATACAGCGCTGCCTGAGCGGCTTCAATTTTGAGGACGGTGATGGCGGGCAGCTTGATGGGGCGCGGGCCTATGAGTTTGCCGCGAAGCTCCATTGGGAACATCTTCACCGGCAGATCGAGGCCATCGAAAGCGAGTCGCGCCGGATGGGCCCGACGGTGTTTGCGACCTTCCTCGAGGAAATGGTGGAGTGCCTCATCCGGGGCGATGACGCGCACAGGGCGGTGGAGATTCCCGTTGTGCTCGCCGAAGAACTTCTGCAACGAATCCTGGAGCCCTCGCGTCATATTTTGGACTATATGGCGCTGGCGGAGCGGGCCATCGGCGTTTCCCTCGACTGCTTTGGGGGCTGGATCGCGAAGAACGCTCCCAAGACGGGAGCCGCTGCGGATGAGGAGGATGATCAAGCGGAGCCGGAAGAGCTTGAAGCGGAGAGCGGGCCGCTTGCGCGCGAGGTGATGGCGTATCTGCGCGAGATCGAGGCGGCGTTCCAGCGCGTGGGTCTCGAGCTCAACGAGCTGCTGGCGCCGATCGAATCCAGTGCGCTGGTTTCGGAGTGTGACGAGAAAACGAAGGCGGCACGCCTGCGCGATTACCATAACGTGTTGCGGCGTATCGGAAGCCAGGCCGGGCATGCGCCTATTCACGCCATGGTCCTTGAGGGCATGTCGCTCGTGGCGCAGGCGGATAAGCCTGAAGAGGCGAAGGCACTCGCGCTCGAGGCCGCCGACCTTTACGATGCACAGGCCGAAAAGGAAGAGCGTCTGGAGTTGCCCCTACTTCAGGACAGGCGCGAAAAACATGCGAAGTCACTTCGCGACACCGGAGCATCCCCGAGATCGGATTCGGGGCGAAGGTAGCTCGAACAGGTTCTGGGCTATCTGATCGGGCGACGACTTCGGGTGCAGTTTTGCTTCGACGCGGCGGACATCATCGAAGCAAGTGGCGGGGAGGCCGCCGTCTACCACGAGAAAAAGCATCGCGTGCCCCGCCGGATGTACGAAGACCAGCTCGCCTGTGGGCAATTCATAGAGTAGCCGAAGGTCGCGTCCCGCGGGACCCGTTTAGAAGGTGAAACCCACCTGCGTATAGAAGAAGTCAATGTCGTCGCTTGGGCCTGGTTGGTCTATCAGGTCTCCCGCGAAGAAGTGGCTATAGCCAATGAGCACATCCGTGTGCCGGTTTACTTTGTAGAGAACCGTCAGGTCGAGTTCGGTCCCAACGTCACGTTCGCTTCCGTTGCCCGCGCGAATTTTGACGCCTCCGGCATTGTAAAGTCCGTCGTCGGCGTCGGCCAGCCAGAAGAAATGCAGGTCGGCATTGACGCGTAGCGTCTTTGCGATCGGCCATGCCCCTGCCATGACGCGCAGGTCAACGATGTTCTGGCGGCCTACCGCGTCGATGTAGCCGAGCCATGCGTGGCCCAGTGGGAAAAGCTGCTTGAAAGTCTCGACATCGTTGTCCAGAGGGTCGTCGTCGCCCGATGCGTAACCTGCGCCTAAGCCTATCCGCGGCGTCCACTTTAGGTCGGCGAATGTATAGGCGGCTTCCCCTGTGATCATAAACGCGCTGATATCGCCGCTGTTGACG
>JASJYE010000077.1 GCA_030123645.1 Candidatus Hydrogenedentota bacterium
TTACGTGGTGGATGCAGGAGCGCTTGCACTCCGCATCCGACCTCGGGCGAGATAACGTAGGAGCGGCCATGCAAGATCTTTGCGAGTCAATCAGAGATCGGACCATGGAAGCCAACCGTCTTCGTCCAGCGGGAATCGAAGACCAGTACGTCTTCGCGCCGCTAGCACAAGTTGAAGTGACGGGTGTGGACATCGGCCGCGAAGACCTGGTTAAGCCCGTTATGGAGCGCGTGTGGATGAAGGTGAGTTATCCGGTACCTACGCAAGCATTGAGAGATGAAAATGGCACTCCGATAAAATCATTGAGGGTCGGGATAAACGTGTCCTCAGACGAATATGTGCTGAAGGCGGGAGTCATTGGCAATTTGGAGATTGACTTCGAGTCTATTTCCTACAATTGGTAAAGGGGGGAGTAGCAATGCCCTTAGCAAAGTGTGCGCGCTACGACAAGCTGTTTGACAAGGTGGAGACTTCAATTTGCCCAGTCTGCTTGCCGGACGAGGAAAACGATTACGAAAAAATACGGGCCGCCCTCCTCGATTTCGAGAACTTGAGTGCGGAAGCGGTCGCCGAACAGGCAGGCGTTGCGCTTCCGGTGGTCATTCGCATGCTGGACCAGGGGATGCTGACAAACACTGCGCTGCTGGGTGGCGCGGCCAAATGCGGACGTTGTGGGGCCCCCGCAATTAGCGCGATTAAAAAGCTTTGCTACGCCTGCATCGGAAAGCTCAACCAAAATATCGAGAAGGAGAAGCAGAGAATCACCCTGGCCGAGAGCAAGGATGTCGTGATCGGCGACGCCCTGATTGTCAGGCAGAAGATCGAAGAGAAACGGGAAGTTAACATCCAGACGAAGAAAGAAGTCGAGCTTGACAAGACTTCGAAGGTGCGCCAAATGCTCGAACAGAAACGCCGCTAACCCAGCGGCTTATCCAGCTTGAGGGGCGCAGGCGTTTGAATTTCACGGCTTGGTTCGTGTAAAAGTGCATTACTGATCGCTACTTAACAGGGGGAGCAAGTCCCGCGGGAGAGCACAATGGCTATGAAGAAAAAGGAGCGGATCGGGCTCTACGTTCTGCTGGGGTTGTTTGCAATGTTCGGGCTCCTATTGTATTTCACGGTCGAACGCCCCACGGGCGCGACCCGCAGCATCGAAAACAATGTCATTGTGGAACAACGTATCAAGAACCTCAAGTCAAGACAGTAGCGGAAAACCCGTGTCTTCCACTGGGCCAATCCCACGCATTGCGCGCGCTTGCCTCCTGGTCCTGCTGCTATCGCTCTCGGCATCCCATTCACACGCGCAGGCCATCACCTTCAACATTGACACAGAGAACGAATCGAAGGTCGTCTCCTTCGCACCTGTCGATCTCGACGGAACGCCCTATATCTCATTGCCGCTGCTCATGGTGGAGCTTGGCGGCGCATACAACCTGCTCCCGACACGGGTCCGCGTGGACTATGGCGGCACAACGGCCTGGCTGACAGTGGACGACGTCCGCGTGCATGCTCTCAGCATTTTCTCTCTCACCCATCCCATTAGAAAAGTGGACAACGACACGCTTATCGCGGCGACCGACGTCACCCCTTTCTTCTTGAAGGCATTTCGCGCCAGGATGACTGTTTCGGAGCCCCTACAGGCGCCCCCGGATGCCCCTGAGACGCCGACAGCGCCTGAATCGGAAGGACCAAGCGATTCACAGGCGATTTCCATACGCCCCCTCGCAGAACCCCTAAATGTCATTGTGATCGATCCCGGTCACGGGGGTTATGACCAAGGCCTGGTGGGCATCGCCGGTTACCAGGAAAAAGTGCTCTGTCTGGACGTGGCCCTTCGCCTGAAAACCTTGCTGGAAGAGACACTAACGCAGACCATCGTGCTGACACGCACGGAGGACATCGGCATTTCGATCGAAGATCGCGCACGATTAGCCAGCGAGAGCGAAGGCGATCTACTGATTAGCATTCACGCCGGCGCTACAAGGACTCCCGGGACGAGCGGCATCGCGATATATTATCGACCCTCGAGTGGACTAACAGCCCGAAGGGGCCTTTTGTCGCGCACAATGAATATAGTGGACAATGACGCTCACCCAAGCCGCGCTTTCGCCTACTCAGTTGCCGGGGCCCTGACAACTACTACCTCGGCCGCGCTCCGCGGCGTGCACTCGGCGCCCGCACGTCTTCTTCAACAGGCCGCCAGGCCCTCGATCATGATTGAAGTAGGCTGCCTCACAAATCTAAACGAGGAAGCCCTCATGCAAAGCCCAGAATATAGAGAACAGATCGCCCAGGGGATCGCCGATGGCCTTCTCGCCTATCTAAAAACTCGGGACGCCTCGAGCCGGAGCTCTGAAGCCAGGGCCGCGGGGACCGGCCGCCCCGACACGCGACGCTAGAGATGGAGGCCAACTGAACCATGCTCGATCGGCGGCGACAAGAGTTGTTGCGGACGCTCTTCCTTGCGCTCTGGGGCATGATCACACTTATTTTGCTTTTTACGGTCGGCTTTCTCGTGATCGTGACGGCCCAAAAACGAGAAGAGCTCAGGGCCCTCGAAGCCATTCCGGAGGGCCCCTTCCCGCTCGGCATCGATGCGCAAGGCGCACGCTCGACGCGGGAGGTCAAGCTGTTTTTCGCCGCAACGGATAAAACCGCTCTCAGACCGGAGACACGGCGTATCGAGTTCACCGATCGCACCGTCGCCAATTGCAGAGAGGCCCTCGAGGCCCTTATCGAAGGGCCACGCGAGCGGCTGGGGGAAGTATTGCCTCCCACCGCCAAGATCCGGGGCATCTACTTGCTCGACAACGGCGAACTCGTAGTCGATTTTTCGCGCGACCTCGAGGCGGATCAGCTTAAGAGCCTGACGGCCGAACTTCTGATGGTGCAGGCGGTGGTAACTTCGCTATGCCAGGTTTCACTCCAAGGCGAAGACCAGCGCGCGGTGCTCTCGATCCGCTTTTTGTTCGAGGGTTCTCCGGCCCAAAACACTTTCCCAGTGCATCTGGATCTCTCTGCCCCCATCGGGCCGGACCGCGGTATTCTTGACCTGGCGGCAGAAGGCATGGACAATGTATGAGCGCGGGGGTGCCATCGGCATCTTCGATTCGGGGGTAGGGGGGTTAACAGTAGTGCGGCAGATCGCCTCACGCCTGCCGCGAGAAGACATTATCTATCTGGGGGACACGGCGCGCGTGCCCTATGGCACGAAATCGGCGGAAACAGTTGTGCGCTATGCCCATTCCTGCGCAGGGATTTTGCTTAAACGGCATATCAAGCTGCTTGTGGTCGCCTGTAATACGGCCTCCGCCTTCGCGCTCGATTCGCTGCGGGAAAGTTTAGATTTGCCTGTCGTCGGTGTCGTCGAGCCCGGAGCACGCGCCGCATTGGAGAAAACGAAGACGATGAAGATCGGAATCATAGGCACGCGCGGGACAATCACGAGCGGAGAATATCAGCACACCCTGCAGCGGCTCGACCCGAAGGTCCGTGTATTTAGCAAGGCTTGCCCCCTCTTCGTTCCGCTTGCGGAGGAGGGATGGACGACGGGAGACGTACCCGCTCAAATCGCGGCAGCGTACCTGTGCGAATTGATCGAGCATGAGGTGGATACCGTGGTGCTTGGCTGTACACACTATCCGCTCCTCAGAGAGACGATCGCTTCGGTCCTCGGGCCCAGCGTGGCGCTCGTCGACAGCGCCGAGGCCACTTCGGAAGTCGTCGAAAAGATCCTTGCAAGCACAGATGCCCTGTGCACGTCGAATTCAGAGCGGAGCCTGCACTTTCTTGCGAGCGACGCGCCCGAACGCTTCGCCCAAATCGGCAAAGCCTTCTTGGACCATGACATCGGCGATGTCGAATGGGTGGACTTCTGATGTCTGAAGGCGTGCAGGAAAACATGCCCCCGGATCCGTTGCCGCAGGCAGATGGGCCGCCACATTCGTGGGGAGGCATTCTTTTGGGATTCGCGGGCGTGCTGATCTTGGCCGCGGTGGCCTTCCTCCTGACCGTGCAATTCGCCCGGAGCAGGCCGATCGACCTCAAACTCGCAAGCCTCGACGCGGCCGATTCGGTCAGTGATGTGCTGCTTATGCACCAAGTGCCGCCTGGCAACATTCTGGCTTCAGAACCCGAGCTTCGAAGGACACCCTTGGCGCATTACTATCATTTCGAGTACGACGTGCTCCTCCCCGATACGCTGAGCCTCGGAGGGATGGCAAGACTAATCGAGCGCTATTTGCTGGCGCGCGGCGTGCTGACTTCTGAAGAGGAGCCCCAGACGCATCTCCGGGCGCTCAATCTTTCTATGGGCGATTTTCCAATTGCTACCATCAAGCTCAGCCGCACTCCTCTCCCCCAGCCCAGTGCAGGACAATCGCTCATCGCACTGAAGACCACGCCTAATCGTACCGAAGCGGCATCACGCCAGACACCTGCTCTCGCCATTGCCGTGAATCGCACCATGGCCGCGCTGAAGAGTCCTCCGCTCAGCCGCCAAGGAGCTCGCCTACCCACGCTTTCTTCACCAGAAGGCCCGGAGAACGACCGTTCCGGCGCGGGAATATCCCCCCCGCCGACTTCGACCCAAGCGCCGGAGATCGGCGAATCGGAACAGCCGGGCACATGGAAAGTCGCCAGCAGTCCCCCGCGTCTTGCTATCATCGTCGATGACGGAGGATACGGAGGTAGCGCCACCGACGTGATTCTTAGCCTGACGACACGGCTGACGCTCTCGATACTTCCAAACACGCCCTTCGGGACAGCCCTGGCCGATGAAGCGGCCCTGCGCGGCTTCGAGGTGATGCTGCACATGCCTATGGGAAACACGAGCGGAGACCTCTTTCACGAGGGACAGATTGAGACCCACATGAGCGAGCCGGACATTCGGCGGCTGATGTCGGAAGCGCTCGCCCAGGTCCCGGCTGCGGTCGGAGTGAACAACCACATGGGCTCGAAATTTACTGCGCACGCCGACGCACTTTCACTCTTTATGGCCGGCCTGCGTGAAGAGGGACTCTTTTTCGTTGACAGCCGCACCACGGCGGACAGCCGCGCCTATCAGGTTGCGAAGGTCCATGGCATACACAGTGCCTACCGCGACCTCTTCTTGGATCACGAAAACGATCTGGAATCCATCCGCGAACGCTTTCGCGAACTGATGGACACGGCAAAACGGGACGGCAGCGCCATCGGGATCTGCCATTTCCGCCCCAATACCGCGTCCGTCCTTCGGGAGATGCTGCCGGAATTGAGGCTCGCGGGCATCGAGCTCGTTCACGTGTCGGAACTGGTCAGATGAAAACCGTTTTCGCCATCGAAACCTCCTGCGACGAAACGGGACTGGCCGTGGTGGAGGATGGAACGCGTATGCTGGTCAATGATGTCGCCTCACAGATCCCCCTGCACGCGGAATTCGGCGGCGTCGTGCCTGAGATAGCGTCGCGCCAGCACACGGAGATCATTTCGCAAATGGCAGACCGCGCATTACAACAAGCCGGCACGGCCATCGACGCCGTCGCCGTCACGCATGGCCCTGGGCTCATGGGTTCGCTGCTGGTCGGTGTCAACTTCGCCAAGGCCTTCGCCTACGCGAAGGACCTCCCGATTGTGCCCGTCAATCACATCGAGGGCCACATCTTCTCGCCCTTCCTCTGCGGTGCACCACCTGAGTTTCCCGCGCTGGCGCTGATCGTGAGCGGAGGCCACACGATGCTTATCATGTGCCGCGCTCCGCACGACTACGAACTGCTTGGGACAACACGAGACGACGCGGTAGGTGAGTCCTTCGACAAAGTCGCACGTCTGCTGGATCTCCCCTACCCCGGCGGCCCGAGTATTCAGCGAGCAGCAGAGAAAGGCGACCCGCAAGCCTTTCGCTTCCCACGCGCCTTCGAAAAGTCGGATAAACTCGAGTTCAGCTACAGCGGCCTGAAGACTGCCGTGCTCTATGCGCTTCGGGACAAGCCCGACGCCGTCCACGCCGATGTGGCAGCCAGTTTTCAGGCCGCCGCCATAGACATTTTAATCATCAAAACAAAACTTGCGCTGGCAAGGACGCGCGCGCCCCGCCTCATCGTCGCAGGCGGCGTCGCGGCCAATACGCTGCTTCGGCAACGCCTGAACGCCGAAATAGAGGTGCCGGCCCTGATCCCGCCAATTGGCCTTTGCACCGACAATGCGGCTATGATTGCGGCAGCCGGATATTCGCGCTTTCACCACGGATTTAGGGGAGATCTGCGTTTGACTCCCAATCCTGGCTTGGTGCTGGTATAATAAAGAAGTAAGATCGGGGAATTCGGGGGGAATCACGATGCTCAGCGGGCTCAAGAAAGCGCCTTTGACCATGGAGGAGCTGTTGCGCGAGGCGATCGAAAGCCACGCCTCCGATATCCACATCAAGACCGACAACCCGCCGATTCTAAGAGTCGACGGGGTCCTAACGCGTCTGGAATACGAGCCGCTCAGCGACGCGGACGTCGAGACCTTGCTCGCCTCCATCGTCAGCCCGAAAGACATGGCGAAGTTCGCCAAGCTGATGGAACTTGACACCTCCTACACGCTGGGCAGCGAGGCGCGTTTTCGTGTCAACGCATGTAAGGACGACGGCGATACGCGGATCGTTTTGCGCCTGATCCCGATGGAGATCAAAACCCTCGATGAACTTGAATTACCCTCTATCTTAAAGAAGGTGATCGATGAAAAAAACGGGCTCATACTTGTCACAGGCCCGACCGGAAGCGGTAAGTCGACGACGCTTGCTGCCATGATCCACGAGATCAATATCACGCGGGGCGCCCACATCATTACCGTAGAAGACCCGCTCGAGTTCCTCCACACGGACCACGAGTCCATCATCACACAGCGAGAGGTCGGGCATGACACGCTCTCGTTCGCAAATGCCCTCCGCGGCGCGCTTCGTCAGGACCCGGACGTTATCCTAATCGGTGAAATGCGCGACTGCGAGACGGTACGGACGGCGCTGGCTTCGGCGGAAACGGGTCACCTCGTCTTCTCGACACTGCATACTGTTGATGCCGTCGAAACGCTGAACCGTCTAATGGACTTCTTTGAACCGCATCAGCAACTGCAAATCCAAAAGCAGCTCGGGAGCGTCTTACGATGCATCGTCTCGCAGCGCATCCTCCCCCGGAAAGAAGTCGAGGGGCGCTGCGTGGCCGCCGAAGTCCTCATCGGGACCCGCACCGTGCGCGATTTCATCGAAGGCGACAAGCCAATCAGAGAGATCAACGCCCTCATCGAGGAGGGACGAGCGCAATATGGCATGCAGACCTTCGACCAGGCCCTATTCGACCTCTATACCGACGACACCATCACCGAAGATACCGCCATGAGATTCGCCACGAGCGCCAAGGACCTCAAACTCCGATTCCAGGGCCTGAACTAATTGAAAATGAATGCAGAATGCCTAGGGCCCTCCCTCAGCGGAAACATAGTAAAATGGACGCCGTTATCAAGTACGTGCCCTGTTTTTTGCTTTCGCAACGCATCTTTTCGCTTCGAACAGTGTTCATCGCCGCATTGACCGCCACCCTCCTCGCTTCCCCCGCTCACGCAGAGAACCTACTGATCAATTCAGGCTTCGAGACCTTGGACTCGGCCGGCTTACCGCGGCCATGGTCTCTTTTTCTCATGCCCAAGGAGGGCGCACAAGGCCGGGTCGACACCACGGCCATGCACGGAGAGTCATCCATCATGCTGTACACGCCGGAGCCTTACGATACCGAGCCGGCGAATAATTGGAGCCAAGTGATCATTAGCGACGCGGCCAGCAAGGACATCCGTCTTCGGGGCTACATTCGCACCGAGGAGGCCACCGAGGCCGCGCTCTGGCTACAGTGCTTTTCCAGAAGCCCCGCGCGCGTGATTGCCGCCCAAACGAGCAGCGTGCGGACTCCAATTTTCGGCACCATGGATTGGACTCGCGTCGAGGTGCGTCTCGCCGCTCCGAAGCAGACGGATTTCTTGGTGGTTCGATGCGTTCTCAAGGGCGTAGGAACCGCCTGGTTCGACAGCATAGAGCTGTGGTCTGAAGAAGAGGAGCCCGCCGAGGAAGCGCTGCGGCTCGATCCGCAAAAACAGCGGGAACTCGAGAAAGAAATCCTGGCCTTAAGCGCCTCTATTCAAGAATCGATTCGCGATCTGGAATCCTCGAATACGGTGCTTCTGGAGCGAATCGCTACCGTCCAACGCGAACTGGCGAAACAGCGCGCACGCGTTTTGGAAGAGGCGGCGGCCGCGCGCGAGCATCCGCTTGAGCCGCTCGACGCCTCCCAGGTGCGCCACCCGCTGGTACCTCACCGTAAAGACAGAGGAGGCTCGCCGGAATAATGCAGTTGCTTCGTATCCTGGGGATATCGTTCCTCGCGGGCTGCATCGGCGCCGGACTCGTGTGGTATGGATGGGGCCTAGCCGAAAACGCGGCGAGCGTGTTAAGGGCCCGGCGCGCCTCAACAGCGGCCCAGACACCGGGCGAGGACGTGGAGATGGATGACACCGAGACAGAGGCGGCCGCTTCGTGAACCCCAAGACTAAGCCCCGCGAAAAGCACGCCTTCGTCGGAATACATCACGCGTGCTGCAACGCCTACTCCCGCGCCTATATCAACGCCTTGTGCGACGCGTTCGAAGGAAGCTGCGGCCCGCAGAGCGATGACCATGTTCTGGAGCGTCGTCGCGTCGCCCGGCGCCAAAG
>JASJYE010000433.1 GCA_030123645.1 Candidatus Hydrogenedentota bacterium
CATCATGAGCGCGAATCCGCACATCAAGCCGATGGTCGGCAGATCCGTGTCGCCCGCCTTCTGCGATTCGGGGATGAGCTCTTCGGCCACGACGAAAATCATGGCGCCCGCCGCGAAGGAGAGGGCGTAGGGCAGGATGGGCTGCATCAGCATAACCAGGCCGGCGCCGACGACCGCCGCGATGGGTTCGACCGCGCCCGAGGCCTGGCCGTACATGAAGCTCTTCAAGCGCGACATCCCGTCGCGGCGCAGGGGCATGGCGACGGCGGTCCCCTCGGGGAAATTCTGAATGCCGATGCCCACGGCCAGTGCCACCGCCGCCCCGAGCGAGGCCTCGGGAAAACCCGCCGCCACGGCGCCAAAGGCGACTCCAATCGCGAGCCCCTCGGGAATGTTGTGAAGCGTGATGGCGAGGACCAGGAGCGTCGACCGGCGCCACGGCGTCTGAAAGCCCTCCGCCGTTTCCATCCGGAAGCCCGGGTGCAGGTGGGGCAGGATTTTGTCCATCGTCCAGAGAAAGACGCCACCGGTCAGGAAGCCTACGGTAGCAGGAAGCCAAGGGATGCCGCCCGACCGCTCGCCCATTTCGATAGCCGGCGCCAGGAGCGACCAGTAACTCGCCGCGATCATGACGCCCGCCGCCATCCCGAGCATGCCGTCGAGCACCTTCTGGTTCAAGGTCTTCATAAAGAAGACGGGCAACGCTCCCAGGGCCGTGACACCCCAGGTAAACAAAGTCGCCAGGAAGGCTTGCGTGACGGGATTCAGTTCAGCTAGTGCTTCCAATTTCCCCCCTGCCGTATCGTCGAATGACGCGAGGCTCGCTCAGCATAGCCCGATCTTTCCCAGATGGGCCCACCCGCGAGCTTCGTCGACAGGACTATACAGAATCCGCCAGAAACAAGGCAATTTCATGCGCACGAACGAAAGGATTGCTCAGTCTCATGGTGAGCGGTCGGCCTTGAATCGGGAAAAGGGAGGACAGGCGGCGTCAAAGGGCCACATTGCCCTTCTTCGAAGGATCCATAGACGCCCAAGAGGACAAATTAAGGCATTGACCTCTATCGCCGCCGCGATTACACTGATTCAAACCCATGCTCTGTGGTTGCCGGTAGGTTGATAGGGGAAGTTTCGGATGATATCTTTGATGACCATTGACGGATGGAGGAGAAAACCATGCTGAAAGATTCCAGTCACCATCGGATACTTATTGTCGGAGGCGGTTCGGCGGGCATATCGGTGGCTGCGCGGTTGCGTCGAAGCGGGCAGGATGATGTGGCGATCATTGAACCGTCTGAAAAACACTATTACCAACCGCTGTGGACGCTGGTGGGCGGGGGATGCGCGCCGGCAGTGGAAAGCGTGCGCGCCCAGGCCAAGGTCATGCCCAAGGGGGTCCACTGGATCAAGGACAGCGCGACGGAAATCGATCCCGATAACAACACGGTCACGATCGGCTCGGGCGGAAAGGTCGAGTACGACTATCTCGTTGTGTGTCCTGGGATACAACTGGACTGGGACCAGATCCCCGGGCTCGAGCAGTCGCTGGGTAAGGACGGCGTGTCCAGTAACTACGACTACGATCTCGCTCCGAAGACATGGGACTTCCTGAAGGACCTGCGGGGCGGCACGGCGGTGTTTATGATGCCGGCCGGGGCCATCAAGTGCCCGGGCGCTCCGCAGAAGATCGCCTATCTTGCATCTCACTGGTGGCAGCAGCAGGGTGTGCTGAAGGATATCCAAGTGATCTTGTTGATGCCCGGTGCGGTACTGTTCGGCGTACCGGAGTTTTGCAGGGTGCTTGATGATGTCGTCGACCGCTACGGAATCGACGTGCGCTTTGAGCATGAGATGACCGAAATCAAGCCCGAGACCAAAGAGGCGGTCTTCCTGAACCGGAAGGATGGTGCGGAGGAGAGCGTGAGTATCTCGTACGACGTTATGCACGTTGCGCCGCCGCAAAGTGCGCCCGACTGGATCAAAAAGAGCCCGCTGGCCACCAGTGAGCCTACGGGCTATGTGGACGTTGACAAAAACACGCACCAACACGTCCGCTGGCCTAACGTGTTCGCCCTGGGCGACGCGGGCAGCACGCCGAACTCGAAAACCGGCGCGGCGATCCGCAGACAGGCCCCGGTTGTGACGAGTAATCTGCTGGCGCTTATGGCCGGCGGAGATCTTTCGGAGGAATACGACGGATATGCCGCTTGCCCTTTCACGACTGCCCGCAACAAGATGCTGCTCGCCGAATTCGATTACACGATGAAACCACACCCCACGATTCCCTTCATCAACACGCAGAAAGAGCGCCGCGACATGTGGTACCTCAAGAGATACGGATTGCCATTTTTCTACTGGAACCTCATGCTCCGCGGCCGCGGCTGATAGCCCAGACACTTGTTTTCAGCGTGGGGATTTTGGGGACACAATACTTGTGTATTGCAGTCTGCAATGATGTCGTCCGCATTGCGTCCCAAGGTGCGATTCCATCGCCGCGTGGCGCCATATCAACCACCTCCACCGTCTCGCTACAAAATCCAGTGAGCTA
>JASJYE010000434.1 GCA_030123645.1 Candidatus Hydrogenedentota bacterium
CTTCTCCCACTCACCCGGCTCGGCGCCGGGAACGCCAGACTGCTGTCGGGTCTTGCCGAGCAGACTCTCTTGTGAAACGCCGGTGACCTCGGTGAAACGGTCGGAGAAATACGAGAAGCGCAGTTCCTCGTCCATCTCCCAGAACCAGTCCGACGAGGCGTTGGCGAAATCGCGGAACCGCGCCTCGCTTGCGCTCAGCTCGGCCTCCGCCCGCTTGCGCTCGGTGATGTCGCGGGAATAGCTGCACATAAATTCCTTATCGCCAAACTGCATGTGGTGAATTGACACTTCGACCGGTATGTCTTTCCCGTTCTTGCCGCGGTGGCGCGCCTCGAACGTGGAAGGGCCTTGCGCCTTGATCCGCTCGAAGGCTCGGGCGAAGTCGTCAAGCGATGAATCCGGGTCGTAATCGGTGATGCTTGAGCTGAGGAGTTCGTCGTTGGAATAGCCAAGCAAGCGGCACGTCGCGCTGTTTGCGTAGACCACATGGCCCTCGCGGTCGAGCCAAAGCGCGGCGTCGCTCGCATGATCGAGTGCGAATTGGGCCTTCTCAAGCTCCTCCTTGGCCCGCTTGCGCTCGGTGATGTCTTCGATGGCGTAGATCACCCGCGACCAGTCATGGCGATGTTGCCGCGGCATGATGAGACGGTTCGAGGTTACAATCGGCGTGTCATCGAACCTGGAGTCCGGTGCTTGATACTCGAAACCCGTTTCACCGGCCATGAAGGCGATCACGCACTCCTGGAACCCGTCGAGTTCTTCATCCGTCTGCATTGCGGCGCGCGTCGATTCGATCAGAGCCTGCTTGCTCGGCGCGCCGTACAATTCACGGGTCGCGCGGCTGATGTCGACCACCTTGGCGAGATCATAGGCTTCCTTGAGCTTATGGGGATTGTCATGGAAATATTTGCGTAGATCCGTAACCCCGCCCGCTATCAGGTCATCGAGCATGCGCTTCACGTCCGACCAGTCGGACTCCCAGATGCCGACCGGCGAGTCATCGAAGATTTGGCGGTAGAGTTCCTCGCTTTCGCGCAGCTCCGTCTCGGCCCTGTTGCGTTCGGCGATCTCCCGGACAAGCTGTGTGTTGGTGTCGAGCAGTTCCTTGGTCCGTTCCTCGACGCGCCGCTCCAGCTCGTCACGGGATTTTTTCAGAGCCTCCTCGGCCCGCTTGCGCTTGGTGACGTCGAGCGAGAGAAACAGTATTCGCGAGTAGGCGTCTTCGTGGCCGGGAGCGACCGACCAGAGCGCCGTCACGTCGCGTCTGGATCCATCGGCCCTGACGACGAATGTCTCGAATTCCAGATTCGTCTCGCCGCTGTGTACCGCCACCAATACATCCTTGAGGGTTTGTAACGCCGGGTCGCTGAAGTCGCTCGTGAAAGTCGCCAGGAATTTGCTTTTGTCATCGATGTGATGCAGCTTCAGGCTCGCTTCGTTCGCATCGACCTCGACGATCAGTTCGGCGCATTCGGCAACGAATTCGGGATGCCGCTCAAGGTAGGCGGCAAAATCCTTGGTCTTGTCGAAATCGAGGGCGTCGATATGAGCTTTTACCCTGGAGAAATCCTCCTCGCGAGTCGAAATCGGCGTGCCCTCGAACAGGGCGCGATAACGCGTCTCGCTCTCGCGAAGAGCCTCCTCGCCCCGCTTATGCTCGGTGATGTTCTCAACCAGGGCGAAGAAGCCCAGAACTGTGCCATCTGGTCCAAAATTGGGTATGTACGAAACGGCAATCGTGATAGTTCCGCCGTCTTGGGGAAACAGCGTGTTTTCGAAACCTAGAGATTCTCCCTTCAAGGCTCGTTCGACATACGGTCTGGCGTTCTGGTATGACTTCGCGCCGATCGCCGCCTCCAAGGTCTTGCCAATCAGGTCGTCCGGCGACAGACCCGTGAGTATTTTGTATTTCTGGTTTGCCAAGCAGAACCGCTGGTCCGAATCGAAATAGGAAATTCCGACCGGCACGATATCCATGATGCGCCGAAGCAGGTTTGCGCTGTCATGTGCCACCAGTTCTGCTTTCTTACGCAAGATTTTTTCACTTGCCATGCCGTGGGAACCCTTTGGAAATCAACGGGCGGCAACTCGATGGAACGATAGATGACGGATCATTATAATTGCATAATCTTGTATCAAACATCCATTAATAAGTGATCAAGACGGGCTTCCAGCCTGTGTTTTCCGGGTGGTTGCCCGGTCTTGACAAGTCGTATCCCAGAGCATGCCGCATCCGGGTATCAATGGCTTCGGGGTTCGCCTGTAGAGAAACCCGCCAATTCGTGGCGTCCGCCGTTTGGACTCTTGAATCACATCACGGAGGGTTTGCGAATCTAGATTTCGCCTAGGTGATCTAGGCCGCGTCGAGGGCCTGGCTGAGGTCGGCGATGATGTCATCGACATCTTCTATGCCCACGGAAAGCCGCACCAGCCCGTCGGACAGGCCGCGCGCGCGGCGCTCGTCGTCGGGGACCTCGGCATGGGTCATGGAGGCGGGATGGGTAATCATGGTCTCGACGGAGCCCAGGCTTTCGGCGAGGCCGCAGA
>JASJYE010000078.1 GCA_030123645.1 Candidatus Hydrogenedentota bacterium
TCAGCCCCGTCCCCTCCACGGTCGTCCCGTGCACAATCCCGCTCCCGGCGGGTGCGAGGGCCCCCTGACCCGACAAGAAAAGAAACCCGCCCGCGACGACGGCCTGCGAGTAGGGACCGAGAGCGGGTGGCGCGCCCGCTGCGTGGAGACAGATCTTTTCCATCCGCGCCTCCTTCTCAGCCGCTTGTTATCCCCGAAAGAAACGATACCACAGCCGCCCCAAAGCGTCAAATGACGGCAACTTAGGGCAGTGCCCGGCGCTGCTGTGAGCCGAAGTAGAGTTCAGTGCTGTTGACGTGTCTGGTGCGGCTTTCTATAATGGCCACGGTGGTCACGGGGCGGCTCGTCGCAGTCCATCGTGAACACAAAAGACGGGGGACGATTCTTGGATAAGAACACAAGCGAAGTGCTTCTCAAGCTTCAGGAAACGATTAACTCCTGGACCCAGGAAGTCACACAGACAAGATCCGCGCTCACTGAGAGCCTCGGCGCCACCGCCGATGCCGTCAAACCGGCGTTCAGGTTGATTCGACCCGCCGCGCCGGCCCAAGAGCAGGCGGAAGCTGCGGCCAATGAAGTGCAGACCGAGCCCAGCAAAGACACCTCCCAAGAACGCGTTGATGCCAACAAGGCGCTGATGCGGAGCGTGGAAGAACTCAAGTTGCACGTTGCCGAGGCCGAGCGCCGCGCCCAGGAAACGGAACGCGAACGCGCGCGGCTCGACACTGAGATCGAATTCGCACGCGAACAGCTGCATCTCCGAAATAAGTCTGCCCAGGACGCTGAGGAACGCCGCATACAGTACGAGATGCAGGCCGAGGGGGTGACGCAGGCGCTCGGAGGGTCCGAGCTCGAGATCACCGATCTGCGCCAGCAACTACGGAGCAAGGACTGGCGGCTGCTGAAGACGCGCAATGTCCTGGACATGCTGCGCGAGGACCATGCCCGCCGCCTGGCCGACGTCGAGGCCCTCTCCTTGCAAGTCGAGGCGTTGCGCACCGAAGCCGAGGAACGGCAGGCCTCCGAAAGCAAGACGCTTTCATCGCTCGCCGAGCCGCGTTCAGCCGTAGATGCGCGCACGGAAGAATTGAAAAAGCCCCGCGATGCCTTCGCGAAACTGCAAATCGACCTCGACGAACTGATGTCGACGAACATGGTCCTGCGCGAAGATATCAAAGAGTTCAAAGCGCGGCTCGTGGACCGCGAGCAGGTCCTGGAAGAGGTGCGCAAGGAGTTGGAGCAGGCTGAAAGGAACCGCCAAGATCTGCTGCAAAAGGAGTCTGCCGCCGCTGGCCGGATCAAAGCCCTCTCCGCTGCCTTGGAAGAGAAGGCCGCCTCCCTGGAAGAGGGCCGTCAGAGATTGCGCGATAGCGATTCCGCCACGGCGGAACGCATCCGTGAGCTCCGCGCGGCCCTGGAGCAAAAAGACGCGTCTCTCGAAAAGGACCGCCAAGAACTGCTCGATAAGGAAAGTTCCACGGAGCGGCAGATCGAAGCGCTCAATGCCGCCCTCGAGGAAAAGACCCAGGCCTTCGAAGAGTCCCAGCGGGCCCATGACGAACTGAGTGAGAAAATGTCGGCTCGAGAGCAGCTTGAACGCGCCCTGCGAGATGAGGTGGCCTCCTTGCGCGAGCAAGAGGCGGGGAATGTGCGCGATGTGGAAGCGCTGAACAAAGCGCTCAAGGAAGAGCTCGAATCCATGCGCCAAGTTGCCGTGCAAAGGGATTTCGTCGTCCACCATAGCGAGGCCGAGCTCGCTTCGATGAGCCGCCGCGAAGCCGAAACGGAAGACTCGCTGCGGCAGGCGCTCGAGGCCAGTGAGCGCACGCTGGCCGAGGCCGTTGAGGCGTCCAAGTCACAACGGGCCGTAGAATTCGAGCTCGGAGCGCTCCGTGTCCAGAGTGAGGAAAAGGACGCGGCGATGCGTGAGCTGTGGGACGAACTGAAGGTGCTGCGAGAGCGCGTGGAGCATGTCGCGGAGATGGCCCCGCCTTCGAAGGAGGAGCCTGCGCAAGACAGCAGCGGCATCGTGGCCGCTGGGCGCTTCAAAGAGCAAGTGGACAACCTCGTGATCTCGCTCAAGAAAGCGAAGGCCAAGCTGAAACAGGCCCCGGGTGGGTCGGAGGAATCGAGTAGGGAAGGCTTGGGCTCCCGCCTGAAACGCATCGTGCGATTGTCCAAACCGGACTCGAAAGAAGACAGCGACGAGCACTACAACGCTAGATTTCAAAAGTCGAAAGTCGTTAGGAGTATTGACGACCATACCTTGCGTTCGCAAGGCGACTGAGCAAAAAGGGGACTGACGCAAGCGGAGCGAGGTACGAGCGCAGACGTGTCTGTCCCCTTTCTTGCGCCCCTTGGAAAAGGATGAAGAAACGGGGACAGTCCCTGCTCGCAAGCTCACGAGGACTACTTTTGGAAAAGCTCAAAAGTCCCCATTTTGCTCAGCGACCGGACTAAAATGTAGCGTTGTAGTACTAGGCGGTTCGCGGTTTCCTATGGCCCGGCGGACGCCGGCCGCAGGCTTACGCGGTTGCGTTTTGGAGAAAATCGATCACTTCGTCCCGGCCGTGATCTTTGGCGAGATCGAGCGCCGTCTTGCCGTTACAGACGAGAGTTACATCGGCGTCGTTCCCGACAAGCGTCCGAGCGATCTCTAGATGGCCTTTTCCGGCGGCATAATGCAGCGGCGTCTTGTCGTCTGTCGTCAGTGCGTTCACTTGCGCGCCTTTTGAAATCAGCAACTCCACCATTTTCGGATTGCCGCCGCTGGCGGCCATGTGCAGAAGTGTCCACTCGTGCCCGCTCGTGCGCGTCACAATGATCCGTGGCTTCGCCCGTAGCAATAGCTCCACCTGGTTCAAGTCACCCGAAATCACCGCATCGAGGATACCGAGGCTTCTATCGATCCAGCTGCAATTCTCGCAGCATTCATTTGCTAGTTTGGTATCGCAACCGCATTCCGTGCAAATCCGAGTCTCCTCAGGCGCCTCATACTTCGGCAGCTCCTCGCTGGCAGAACTCGGGATATCATCGGATAGGGTCTCCTCAATCTGCGCTTCTTCCCCACTCGCGGGACCGTTTTCAGAGTCCGGTGACGGTGGATGAAATTTCGATGCGCGCAACGCTCTTAGCGCCGACGCGAGAATGGACTTTGTCTCTTGAACGGGTCGGGCGTCGGGCTCGGCAGGGACCTCGTCATTCTCCAGCACTCGCGGGGGAGCTTCGGGCAGCGCCGATGCGCCGGCCGTCACGGAAGAGTCCAACGATTCGGTGTCACTTCCGTTTCCATCCGGCCTGACAATCGCTTGCGAATCTTCCTTTGAGTCGTTCTCATCGTTATCCGAAAAATCGCAGGCGTCCGTCTCCCGGCAGGGCTGTCTCAGCGTTAACAGCAGGGCTTCCAAAGAAGCCCCGAAGACGTCCGTGCCTAAGTCCTGCGTCTTTTCCGGGGTCGCCCCATTTACGTCCTCGACTTTCTCATCAGGATGCTCGGACACGCAGGTCGAAGTGTCGTGCGTGTTTTCATGCTCAGTTGTCGACGCGCCAGCCTCTTTGGGGCGGAGCATCTCTCTATACCGCGCGAGAAGCACTTCGGCTTCTTTGCGGAGCTCCTCGAAGGATTTCGACTCTTCCCCGAAGTTTGTTAAATCAGTCAGATCCCGCGGATTCACGAACTTACAACTCCAATAGCTACAAACATTTAGACGCCAATCGCTCCCTCCCAGCGAGACGCCGCGTAAATGAGATATCCTTTGAAACTATACCGTCAAAATGACGAAAACGCCAAGTCATCCGCGGGTAATCGTTAAACGATTGCCGAATCTAAATATGTAATTTTATAAGGAGTTACAGAATAGCCTGCTCGAGGCCCGTCTAGGCCCGGGCATCTGGCCGCAAGGGGAGCTGCTTAAAATGGATGAGAGCCCGATTGGGCCGTTGCGGGATCAACAGGCGAGTGCTATACTCCATCCGCGAAAGCGGCCTTTCTGCTCTAATCCAAGCTAAATCAATGAGTTATGCGGTATTTGGAGAGACCGCAGCCATCGCGGGGGCGTCTTTTGGGCTGTTTGAACGCGCAATCTATTCCACTCCTTCTCATTTCGCTGACAGTAGCGTTTATCGCGCCGTACGTCCACGCCCAGTCGGAGTCGGAGGGACTTCCCGATGCCCTGGCGCTCCGGGGCTTCGCTGCCAACGAGCGCATTGCGGACGCGCACCTTTCCGATGAAGAATCGAAGGAGAAGAGCGGTCTCAATTCGCTCCAATTGAACCGGCGGCTCGTGATCGGCCAAAGGTCTACTGCATCGGACGCCGGCCTGCCTGAGGCGGCAGATCAAGCCGAAGCAGCGGAAGCCCTCAGCGAGGCGGAGCGCATCAAGAAGGAGGTGTACTCGATGCGGCCTGTGCGCGTCGGCCTGGGCGGGTTCGGGACGCGCGCTCCGCGTTTCGGCAGAGTGACCGGTCCCACCTTCGACGAAGCAGTCGCGGCGGCGCTCAGCATTGAATCAGAAGGGGCCGGTCTGATGGCGATGGACTGGGACCAGAATCCCAAGGACATCGAGTACGGTGGCGAGTTTTCGCGTACCGGCACACTCTTTGCCGTCGACGGCGGCGTCAAATTCTACATGGGCGAAGCCCTTGTAATCACCGATCGCTTATCACGCGACATGGTAACGGGCGAAGTCCTTCTCGAGGGCGGCGTGGCGGTAACGCGCGGAGCTTCATCTATGACGGCCGACCGCCTTCTGTATCGGCGTAGCGAATTTCAAATGCTCGACACTCCGGCGCCCCTCGTTCCGCATCGGAGCGACTTTCAGCTTCGCCATGTCCTCGTTCCGCACGGATACGAGGGGGAGCGCTCCTCTTTGGCACGAGGCACCGGTGTAGTGATCGGCGAAGGGATCGACTGGACCGAGCCCCAGCGCGTGCTCAAGGCGGATTCCTTCGAGTACGATCTTGGCGCCCGCAGCGGCAATCTCGAGGGCGCATCCGGCCATGCCGGCCCGCTCTACTTCAATGCGAAAATCTTACGAATTCTCGGACCGGCCAGTATCGAAGGCGAGGACCTCTGGGTCACCACCTGCGACCTCCCTGTGCCGCACTACCGTATCAGGCTCAAGCGCGCATCGCTACAAGACGGCCACGCCTATGCCGGGAAAAACGCCCGGCTCCAACTGGGAAAGGCCCAAACGCCCATCTATTTGCCCCGGATCAGCGGCTCGATCGCACCGGGGGGCAGGCGTCTCTCGACCGAACTCGAAGTCGGAAGCCGCGCAGAACTCGGCTCCTTCATCGACGTCGCCCAATGGTTTGAAGTGACCCCAAATGTCCAACTCGCGCCCAGGATCTATGCCACCACCAGCGAAGGGACCGGCTTCGGCTTCGACGGCGAATACGATTTCATGGACGACCCCACGTCGCCGCTGTTTCGCTCGCGCGGGTCGTTCCACAGCCTGTACACCACGGAAGACAACGGCTACACCGAAGCGTATCACCGCCAGGAACTGAGCGAGAGGACAGTGCTGCTCGGCCAATGGGAGCAATGGTACGAGGCCGATTTCGTAAAGGATTTTTACAACGACGTCTTCGAGGACCGCAGCGGCCCGCGCTCCTTCATAAACCTTACGCATACCCGCCCGCAGCAGATCGCCACAGCAACCATCGCGAAATCGACGCACGACTTCACGACCGAAAGCGAAAAGCTGCCGGAGGTGAGCTACCACCTGCTCGAGCGCAGGCTCGGAAAGGGCTTTTACGGGACCTTTGACAGCACCGCCGGCTACTACAGGGCGGTGCCGGGCGATGTCGAATCCGGACGCCTCACGACCGTGGCTCGCCTCTCCTACGACTGGAACCTCGCTAAAGGGATCAACCTCCTGCCCTTCATTGAAACGGAAGGCGCATGGTATTCGAAGACCCTCGACAACGATGAGTCTGCCTTTCGAGGCTCCGCCGTAGGCGGGGCAACGCTCCAGACCCGGTTTCAGCGGGCATACGCCGGGCGACGCGGTTTTTCCGGCTTCAAGCACATCATCGTCCCCTCCGTGACCTATAGCTATCGGCCCGGCGCGACGCTCGACCAGGACCAGACCCCCGTTTTCGACGACCTCGACAACCGCCCGGGCCGAAGCCGCATCGAGAGCTCGCTCGATAATATTCTTTTGGGCCGAAACACCGAAACGGGCATCACGTGGCCCGTCGCGAGACTCAGCCTCTACCAGGGCTACGACCTTTCCAATGAAGTCGCCGAGACGAAGGATTACGAGGTCCAGATGGAAGTGCGTCCCAGGCCGTGGTGGGGCTTTCAGACCGTGGGCGAGATCCATGAGGCCGAAGCGAGCGCCAACACGCCGCCCGAAGACCTCGACCGCATACTCTCCAATTTGTTTTTCGACAACCGCTTCGGCAAAAACACCATGAACGCCCGCGTCGGTTTCGCGCTGGTGGAATCGGACGGCAACGTGTTCAACCGCGAAATCCTCTACGGCTTTGGTTACAAGCTCACCGAGAATTGGTCGTTCGCGGTCGAGCACCGCTACGATCTCGAGCGAGGAGAGTTGACGCGCCAGGCTTACGAACTCCGCCGCCGCCTCCACAAATGGGAGATGGCCATCCGCATTCGCGACCGCGAGTCCGGCGTCGACATCGGCATCGAATTCAATCTCACCGACTTCCCCGGCGCCAAGCTTGGCTTCTAGTGCATTTTGAATAAAGCCGTGTTCACTCTGACGTCGTCGCGGGTGCCACCCCGATAGGGCGAGTGATTGTAACGCAGACAGCCGAAGGAGCAGAGGTAGAAAATGGACACGGAATTGTTCAAAATGTTCTAAGGCAGAGCGATCCGCGCCAACGCTGTCAACCCATAAGGAACGAATGAATTTCGTCCACAAGACGCTCGTAGTTCGGCGGGTGCGTGGTATCCACCTCGATCGTCAATGCCCGTTCCGCCTCGCTGAAAGCTTCGAATTCGGCGGCCTGCTGCTCGAGCAGGTCGCTTGTCGCATCGGACACGTCGCCCCTGCGGTTTCTCAGGCGCTGTTTCATGGTCGCGAGGCCGGTCGAGCACAATAGAAACTTTAGGGGTAATCCACGGGCTCCGGCGCTCTCAATCGTTTCTCTGCGCTCCTCGACGCGATCGAATTTCGCGTCCAGGATCACCGTAAAGCCCCTGTCAGCGAGCCGCATGCCCAGCCGCGTCAGCTCGCTGTAGGTCCGCCGCGTCATTTCCTCCGTGTAAAGGCTCTCGCCGGTCTCCTCGAGCGGAATTCCCGCGAGGTGCTTTCGGACTGCATCCGCGCGGAGATAAAGCGCATCGAGCGGCTGCGCAAGACGCCGTGCGATGGTGCTCTTTCCGGAGCCCGAGAGCCCGCTTATACAAAGAACAGCGCCCTGTTTGGGCCGCGTGTACTCCCAGGCGTGCTTGAAATACGCCTTGGCCTCCTCGATGGCCGCGTTGCGCTCCCCAGCGTCCAGATGCTCCCCGGCCTGCAGGATCGAGTTGACCTTGCCACGGACGTAGGCGCGCATGCTGAGGTAAAGCGGAAGGAGGAGCGCGCCTTCGTAGTCACCCCTTTGTTCGAGATAGGTGTTCACCAGGATATTGGCTAAGTCTTTCCGTCCGCGATATTGCAGGTCCATCATCAAGAACGCGAGGTCGTAGATGACATCTATGTTCTTGAACAGATCGGTGAACTCGATCCGGTCGAAGAATTCGATCCGCCCATTGTAAATGCAGATATTGTTGAGGTGCAGGTCGCCATGGCATTCTCGGATCATCCCCTCGGCCCTCCGCCGCTCGAAGATCGCGCCGTTCTCGCGTATGAACGCATCCGTGAAGGCCTTCGTCTCCTTGAATTGTTCCTCATCCTGGGTCGTCCCGATGAAAGGCCGGACGTGCCCATAATTCTCCTCGGCCATGGCTGCGACAGACTCCGGCCTCCCGTATTCGGCGATGGACTCGTTCGTCAACGATGCCCGGTGCAGCGCCGCAAGCTTCGTCGCAATCTCGAGAATGCGTTCTTCCGTGAGCTCTCCCCGCTCGAATACGTTGATAAGCAGTTGGCTTTCCTCAAACTGCTTCATCTTGACTGCATACTCGACGGCATTGTCCTCTTCACCCGGCAGCGCGAAGCGGTAGCCGCCGTCCGTGCCAACGATTGGCACGACCTCCAGATAGAGCGCGGGCGCGAAGAGTTTGTTCAATCGAAGTTCTTCGTGGCAATAATGGCGCCGCCTCTCGAGCGTCGAAAAATTGAGAAAGCCCAAGTCGACCGCTTTCTTTACTTTGTACGCATATCCGCCCGTCAGCACGACGTAGGAGATGTGCGTCTGCACCAGCTGGATGGGTCCCGGCACCGTATGCGGGTAGAACGAGGGCTTCAGCATGGCCTCGATGAGCGGCGGAAGATGCGTCATATAGCGATGGTAACACGGCGGCGGGACCATGGCGGCGCTTTGAAGCATGAAAAGCCGCCCAAAAAAATGTAGAGTGGAGCTTTGAGGCAACTCGCGCTTTTTTGTCATTGCGAGTTCGAACCCGCTGTGCGGGAAATTGGGATAAGGAACCACTGGGCGAGCATCTAATGTCAGCCAAGAAAGTAAGCAAAGGAGGGACTTTTGGGCTCTTTCAAAAGTAGATGCAAGCGTAGCGAGG
>JASJYE010000003.1 GCA_030123645.1 Candidatus Hydrogenedentota bacterium
GAGCTTGGGCCTTGGCGTGGCCCAGCATCTCTTCCATCTTCTTCCGACCGATCTCCAACCCCCCCTTGACCTGGGGCAGGTCGATTTCGGCAACCCCTTGTTCTGCGGCGTAGTCTTCTACGTAGTCTTGCGTCCGGTCCCGCATGAACCCGGCAGGCACGCGAAGAATCCGGGCAATGGCTTTTTCGGTCCACGAATAGCTTGATCGTAGTGCAACCCCATTGGCGTCTTGCCTTACAACAGGTAGTTCCTGATTCGATGGCGTCTCATCAGCGACCGCATCCTCTGGAGTCTCCGCGGAGCTTGCCTCGGGAAGTGACAAGGGCTTTCCGGTCTCCTCTTCGATGGCGTCCCGGCAGAATGCCGTCGTGATGACGGTGACTTTTTTTCCGCGAGCCGACTTTTCGATGCGCCCCTTCACACGGCGGCGTTGCTCTTCGTCTTCGACGGTTTCAATGGCCCGGCGCGCTTCGACCGACCACTTCAGCGTTCGTCCGTCGTAGGTTTTTTCTTCCTCGATCCCGCCTTCGGCTCGGGCGATTTCTTCGATTACTTCGGCTGTGATGAGCTCGAAATCGTTTTCACCGCAAACGCCGCATCTGACGGGATTGGGTTCACTGGCGGCGACGCCGCACTTCAGGCAAATAGAAACGGGCTGTTCGCGAATGCGGTCATAGGCCAATGCTTGCGCCAGGTTGAGAGTCTTTTCGCGCGCTTGCTTGGGCATGTAGCGATACATCGCTTCATCCACCAGGTTGTTGGTAATTACGGTATGGCCCTTTTCCAGGGCCAGGCGAACGATGGCCGTGCTGGCCACCGTCTTGACCACATCCGGCACGCGCGCCATGCGTTCCTGGGCCTCTTCGGTCCACTTGATGGACTCTGCCGCTTTCACCTCGATCTTGGGAGAGACAAGTCCCGTCGTCAACAAGATGTCGCACGGACAAAGCTGTAGGAGATTGTCGGTGTTGCTTCCGAGGCACGTTTCACCTTCCAGCCGGTGGACCCCGACGCGTCCGATCACCAGGAGCCACGGCGTGGTCTCACGCACGTGGTCAAGAATCTTCTGAAATGCCTTTCCCGCAAGGAGCGTCTTGACGGTCTCAACCTCGTCTTCGGCCGCCATGGATTCGGCGACATTCAAATGGGATTGGTATATCTGTGCCAGTCCGTTGTCAATGATCTCCTCATGGAGCTGGTTTTGCTCTTCGAAATTGAACACCCGCTCCGCCTTTTTCGTGAGGATGCCCACGAGCCCGTTGAAGACGGAATAGTGCAGATAGGGATCAAATACAGCGATGCACTCGATCTTTTTGTCCAAGAGCTTTGCGAGCCCGATCGCCTGTTTCAGCGCACCGAAGGATTCCGGGCTGCCATCGACACCGACTAAGATCGTTTCCGATTGAAGATTGCCATTTTCCGGAATCTGTTTGACCACCCACACGTCACGATCGATGTCGTGGGCAACCCGGGCACAGACCGACCCAAGCTGACTGTCCTTTCCCCGCCCCAGCCCGAGGGCGCCCATGATAACCAGGTCGCAATCGGAGGCACGGACATCTTTGAGAATCTCGACAAAGTGCTTTCCGTCCATCATCCTCGGTTCGAAGTTCAGACTTTCCGCCTCGCACTGTTTTGTCATCACTTCGAGGTAGCTTTCCGAAATGAGCTTCAGCCCCAAGGAGATGAGCGTGTCATGGATACGCCGCTGTTTCTTGAGCTCTTTTTCCTCGAGGTACTTCTCGGGCAGCGAATACTCCATCTGCTTAAAACGATACTCGTGCATCTTGGCCGCATAGACATGACTGCCGATGAGCTTGGGTTGGGGTTCGAGCTTCTTGGCCAAGGTCACCGCCAGTTCCGTGGCGCGCGCGGCATGTTTGGAGTTGTCTAGGGGAACATAGATTGATTTGTACACCGAAGCTTTCCTCACTGTATTCGTTCTTCGGAGGCGTGCTACAGGCTCTCCGGCATGAATTGTTTCTTCGCTTCCTCGACGAGGGCGCTGGTGATAACGCGGAAACCCCGCTGGCGGGCATAGTCCTCGATGAGATCCCGTATATGCTCCTGAATCAACGATGGCGCACGGCCCACTGCCTGGAACGCGTCATCATCCCACGCTATTCCCCCCTCCTCGACCACGTATTGCATCTTGTTGGGTTGGTCCGCCACGCGGATCGGCGTCTTGTCAATCACTTCGCTAATCCAGAAGATGTATGCGTAGGGAAACTGCGGCTGGTAGATGTGGAAGGGCTCGGACTCGAACAAGGTGCGCATCAGCATGGTGAAGGTGTGCCGCGGATCGTCCTGGTTGATGATTTCGACTACGGTGTTGAGTTGGAAGCTCATGAAGACGGGTGCATCGCCCGTGTAGAGGAGGCTGGCCAGCGGCGTGCGCTGCAGGTTTGCAAAGGTGGTCTTCTCGAAGATTTCCAAGGTTGCGCACCTGCGGTAATCAATCTTGTCCCGATCAAAATAGAACCATCGCGCCGCTTCCACGCGCTCGTTAAGCGAATCGCGCCACGACTTGCCGCGCGTGTTCTCATGGACATCGCGCAGGCGTTCGATACATTCATCCAGGTACTCTTGCTTCGGCTGGAAGCCCACGCCCTTGTTGCAGCAATTGAAGGGAAAGGTCGCGCCCGCGCTGTACGTGGTCACCATCGGCAGATGATGCGAGGGGCCTGTCAGGGTTGCCGCGCCGCCGTTCTGGATTGTGTCGTAGAGGCGGCGCCGTCCGTTTTCCATCCACTCGATCTTGTCGAGTGGGAGCGAGCAGAGCGGCAGCCGAAGGGGCCCGTCCGCCAGATCGACAAAGACGGTATGGTCGTCAACCTCCACGTCGACTAATGCGATATCTTCGGTGATACTTGCGATGGCCATCTTTTCATTCTCCTAATGCGTTTGCTTGCAGAACTGGCAACTGTAAAGCGTTTTTGTATTTTCTCCTGATCAGTGCGATGAGGATAACTTCGATGCCGAATATAGTCAAGGCCGCCCGGGTCATCGGGAAGACGGGCGATGGGGCTTGCTGGGGTTCCACATAGAGGTAGAACCACGATGTCAGGGCCCGGTTGTTTCCCCGTTCTTGGCTCCACCCGTCCCAGACCGAGAAGGCGACGGGAATCCATTGCCGCTCCTCGAACGAGACCCCAGCTTCGGATCCCAGTGTCTTTTTGAACATGACGCGCCACTCGCCGTCCTCATACGTCGCGCGCATCGCGAGGTCTTCGACGTCATTCTCCGTGACGCTTGCGCTGCCGCGGCCTAGGAAACGCTGCGCCCCTTCCTGGGCCAGGTCGGCGAACCAGATATCCACCGAGTTTTTTAGATCGCCGAAAATGAAATAGGGCTGGCGGATGCCCTCCGGCGGCGCGGAGGGAAACTGAATCGCGACCGCATCGGAAAACGCGCTTTCCTGAACGGCTGCGTCCGCTGGTTCTTCCTCCTCCTCCATCCCAAAGAAGCCATCCGCTTCTTGCTCCGGGGCCTCCACCTCGCCGAAGAAGTCGTCAGCTGAGGGCGCTTCGTGTTCCGATTCGGAGACCTCGCCGAAGAAATCCTCCTCTGCCGATTCCTGGTCCTCGGAGGCGCCTCCCTCGTCGAGGGGTCCGCCTTCTTCGGATTCGGCGGGAGCTTGGAGCGCGGGGCTGTTCATTCCGGATATATCGGCGCGCATGTCGTGCCACTTCACCAAGAACGCGATCTCCCGGCTGTTGTGAATGGCTTTGACCTCGATGCCGTTCGCCGCCGGATGAAAAGCCCGGCCCGGTTCCATGATCTGCCCGATGAGCGGGAAGTGGGCGCTCTGGGCCTGCTCGAAGAGGGCCTCGCCCTGGGCCATATCGATTTCGTCCTCGGTGCTGGCTACGAAGAGGCGGTCGGAGTAGTTCGCATCGTCGCTGTCACCCAGGGAATAAATATAGTCGACCAGTTGCCAGCGCTCCTTCTCCGTCAGCGATTCGTCGTAGGACGGCATCGGTGTGCCGTTCATACCCGTGCTGAAGGTGCGATAGATGTCCTTGCGGGTCGGCCCGCCGCGGTACGTCCACCGCTTGGTCATGTCGACCGAGCGTATGGCGTTACCGGCGTCGTCCTTCAGTGTAGGGGCCGAGCGCCCGTCGGAGCGCCCCTTCTCGCCATGGCACGAGTTGCATTCCATTTGCGTGTAGAGTTCGCGCCCCAGCTCGGCTGACTCCTTCGTGAAGGCTGGCGGGGAAGGCACGATGATAGGCGGGTCGAAATAGTCCGGATCCTGAAAATTGTTGCTGTAAGTCTTGATGTGATAGATGAGATTTGCCACCTCGTCGTCGCTAAAATCCGGCCACCCGATCATGGTCGTGTAGGGCATGCCCTGGCGAATCACGTTGTGCAGGTCCTCATCCGTCGGCACTGCGCCGCTCGGGGTGGTTCGAATCTTGAACTGGCCCGCAGTAAAATCCCGCGGCCGCGGTTTGGTATGGGGTGCTGCATAACCCTTACCGTCTCCCTCTTCGCCGTGACACTGGACGCAGTATTTGTTGTACAGGACTCTGCCCGCCTCGCGTTGGGCCTCTGTCCCTAAGTCAGGCTCTTGGGCACGGGCTGCGCCCCAGCAGAGGCCCGCCAGCGCGGCGAGTAGGACGAAGCAAAAAAAGGGACAGACACGTCTACGCTCGTACCTCGCTTCGCTTGCGTCTACTTTTGCAAAGGGCGCAAAAGTCCCTTTTTTTGCCAAGAGGCCGATCGGTATCTTCATTCCCCGTGCTCCTCGAGTTCGCGCGGCCGTTGCTCGGTGTAGTCATACAGGAACAAAATGACGTCCCAGATCTCCTCCACGCTCAGGAATTTTTCCCACGCCGGCATCGCCGATTCCCAGGGCCCGCCCTCGTCGGGCATGCCCGGCCCGCCTTTGGCGATGCGCCAGAACAGAAAGCCTTCCTGGAACATGGCGATCGTGCCCGTGTCCCGGAAATTAGTCGGGATGGGATTTAGCCCGTGCGCAAACAGGCCGTCCCCCAGCATGTCGTCGCCATGGCAATAGAAACAGTTCTGGTAATATACGCGGCGGCCATTCTCGACATGGGTCTGAAACTGCTCCAGATCACTTTCCTCGAGCTCGCGGAACGGGTTCACCACGGCGTTCAGGTCGAATTCCTGGTCATGCACGGTAATCGGCTCGGAAGGCGGGGCGGGGTGGACCGTCCGGGTAAACAACGGCGGCTGGATGGGCAGCGTCATCGATAGATAGACCCGTGCCCCTGCGGCCAGGGGAAGGGTCACGAGGACCAGCACGAGCAGCGGCTGGTATTTCTTCTCGACCATTAAGCGCAGAAGAGGCCTGGAGAAGGATATCCAGCGCTCCCGGCTCGATACGACGTAGGTTAGCAAGGTAAGAAACACGATCCCCATGTACAGGGAAAGTACCGAGGCGGGAATCGCAATCACGAAGCCGTAGCGCAGCGTCAGATAGACCGCCAGCGCCCAGGCCGTGACCCAGACGAAGAGGCCGGCCTTGACGATACGGCACCCAATCAACACCACCAGAATCGGCAAGAGGACGTAAATATTCAAAGATTCAATCAACGCCACCAGGAACTGCCATAGGTCGTGAAAAGTCATTCGCCACCTCTCGGTGCAGCCAAGAATTCTACGATTGCCTGGATTTCGTCCAGGGTGGCCTTACCGTAAACGCCGGCCGCTTCCATGGCTGCCTTTTTCTCTTGAGCTTTGGACTCCGATAGTGTGGGGATATTGTCCGGATCGAGAATAGTAGCTAAAATGGCGTTGTGGTCCAGACGTGTGCCCACGTCATGAAGGCTGCGGGGAGGCGGTGCTTCTCCGGCTGCCGGCGGAGCGATGCTATGGCATTCAGCGCATCCATAACTCTTGAAGAGAGAATCGCCACTGAGGGCGGCCGTCTCTAGGGCGGCTGCGGCTGGTCCCTCGCCCGAGGCGTCTGCCGCCCCGGAAACGCCCTCTTCGCCGCCGCCGTTATAGGCGTGTTTGGTCTCCATGGTCACTGAGGGCGAGCCACCGAGACTCTGCATATAGGCAATCACGGTCAAGATTTCATCGTCCGTCAGGCCGATGGGCGCCTTGTTGATCGTCGGCATGCCCGGGTTGAATCCCTCGACAACGTAGGCGTCCGGCTCATAGAGGGATTGCACTAGGTATTGGACGCCGTTCAAGCCCGGGATTCGGCTCGCCGCGCGGGTACCTATCCCCTCGAGGTCCGGGAAGCGCAGGGCGCCGGATCGGCCGATGGTGTGGCAGGTCAGGCAGATTCCCTTGCCTTGCGCGATTTCTTTGCCAATTTCAATCATTTCTTCCGTGGAAATATCTTTGCTGATTTCCATCACTTCGGGTGCCGGCACCTCTTTTTGTGGAACCAGTTGGCCGACCAGCGTATAGAAGGCCGTCGCGGCAACGGCCAGGACAACGATGTTCACTGAAGGTGGAATTTTCATGACACACTTCCTTCAGGGTCTTCCCAATCCTTTTTGCCCGATAGACTGGCCAACCAGAAGACGAATCCAATCAGTCCAAAGAACACCAGCACGTTCACCGAAACCACTTTGGTGGCGAAGCCCAGCGTGGGCGTGAAGGCGTCGGGCGATGTGTCTCGGATCACCCCGTACACGTGCCAATGCTGACGCAGCCCCGATCGCACATAGCCCATCAAGGCCATCAGCCACGTGAAGGTCACCGCGATGAAGATCAGGATGTATTGCGATATGGCGGGCATCGTCCCCCAGCGGGTTTCGCCGATCGTGCGCGCGCCTCGGAACAAGAAAATGTCGATGACGGTCACGGAAAACAACGCGAAGAGTACCGAGAGCACCTGGGGCACCGAGAGGCCGATGCGCACGGTCGTGTCAACGAAGTAGCCCAGAATGCCCAGGTAGGTCACGTACCCAGCAACGGCGATAAACACTAGAAGCTGCGCGGCTTTTCCCGTTTTGGCCCAGGACACCACGGGGGTGAGCCCGCTACGCCTGTAAATGATAAAACTCAAGAACGTGGTCAGGATGAGGAGGTTAACGGCCGTGTTCTTCGCCGACATCACGCCCAGTTTACCCAAGATGGGATGGAACGAGCCTCCCATCTCGCGCATTTCCGCTGGTGTGGTAATCGGTGAACGCGGTGTTGCCCAGACGGCAAAACATAGCGCGATTACTACTAGGAGGTACTTGATGTATCCCCGGTATCGCTGGGCCCCCTCAATGCGTCCCATCCCCAACCACAGGTAAAGGTTCGCGCCGATGAACAGACAGCCGATGAGCACGGCCTGAATGATAAACAACCAGGAGAAGGCGCCGCCCATCATCGTCAGGCCCATGGTCTGCGAGAAGGCATAGATCTCCGCGGCGAGATAATAGCCGGCAAAGGGCAAGGGGAGGAAGGCGACAATCGCGATGAAGTTGCCCACGTAGCCCATCCAATCGTAATGGGCCCGTTCTTCCTCGGAGTCGGCGTGCAGGAATTTGAACGCGGCGTAGGCCGCCGCAATCGAACCGCCGAAGGCAACGTTGGCGATGAAGCGGTGGATGTTGATAGGCATCCACATGTAATTGTTGACGGCGTCCCACGTGCTGATCAGCGCTCCCGCTTCGGAAACGCCGCGCGGAGTGGTCATGAAGGTCAGCCAGGCATTGGCGATGAGCATGATTGCCGTGCCCACGAGATTGAGGCCGATGCCCAAGGCCAGGTGGACCTTCGGGGAGAACTTTCCCCAGCCATAGTAATACGTGTACAGAAATCCCGCCTCGGCAAAAAACAGCAGCGCGTAGGGCAGGAAAGTGAGCGAGAACACGTGCATGAGGTAATCCGTAAAGCGGGGATACAGAATGATCAGCGCGAAGGTGAGAGCGGCCCCTAAGGCCGCCGTCAGCGAGAACGAGACGGACAGGAGCTTTGTGAATTCGTAGGCCAACTCATCGTAGCGTTTGTCTTTGGTAACATAGCCAATGAATTCAATGATCAGCGCGAAGATCGGCACGGCCAACACGAAGGCGGCGAAGAGGAGATGTAATTGGGCTATGGACCACACGGCCACGCGGCTGCCAATGACGGGGAAGGCGCGGTATTCGACGTCCTTGAGCGGCACGCCGAGCTCTTCCAACGGTCTGGTGCGCTGTTCTTCCGCAGCCGCCGCAAGTGCATCGGCTTCGCCCTGCATGGCCGGCGTACGATCGAGTTGCACCGTCTCGACAGGAGTGCGATATGCATTCTCGAACACGACCAGCACCTTCGTGCCGGCCACTACGAGCACCATGATTACGGCAGCCACGCAGACACTTAGCAATAGAAGCTTCCGTTTACTCATCCAGTCCGTTTCCCAACTCCGCGCAGATACTCACGATGGATTTGATTTTGGCTATTTGTTGTTCCAGGTTTAGCGTGCGATCCGTCTTAATCTTTACGTGCCGGCATGGCATTACTGTCCCTCCTGCAACTGGCGCACGTAAGCGATAATCGCCCACCGATCTTCGACCGAAAGGGGATAGGCATACGAAGACATCAGCCCCAGCCCGTTCGTAATGACACCGAACAACTCCCCATCGGGCATCGTGAGGATTCGTTCCTCGTGTAAACTCGTGGTAGGCACGCCGCCGCGCGTATACAGGATGCCCTGCCCGTCGCCCGATGCCCGGTGGCAGGGCGCGCAGTAGATGCCATAGCGGCCGGCCCCGCGTGCCAGCAGCATGTCCGTCGCTTCGAGCGGCGATGTGGCAAGGTATTCTCCAGCGGCATCTTTCCCTTGGTAGAGCGCGGTGTCTTCGCGCAATTCGCCCAGGGCCACGGTCCCGGGCACGGGCAGTTGCATGGTCATCCGGTTGTAAAAGAATTGGTTCGAGGACTGGGCATTGTATTTGGGCTGTAAGTCCATGTCGAGAAATATATGGATGGGCGGCTGTTTCGAGGTCATTCCACGGCCGCAACCGGCCGCCAGACACAGCACAAGCAGGCAGAGCAAAAATCGGGACTGTCCCAAGCGAAGCGAGGAACGAGCGGAGACGGGACTGTCCCATTTTTTGCGATTCAATTTCGTGCTACGGTCCATTTCAAACTCCTGATCGTCCATCCACATCCGATATCTACGCCCCCGCCAGGTCCGGGTGCGGATTTCGCACCTTGGCCAGGTAGGAGACGCGCGGGCGTGTATTGATCTCACCGAGTAGATCGTAATTCCGTTCGTTCTGCTTGTTTTGTGTCACGAGACTCGCCGGATCGTTGATGTTCCCGAAACGGATGGCGCCCACCGGACAAGTCTGCTGGCAGGCCGGTTGCACGTCGGCGTCGCGCACCTGCCGCCCCTCCCGTTTCGCCTTCTTCTTCCCGGCGTTGATGCGCTGAAGACAGAACGTGCACTTTTCCATTACGCCCCGCGATCGCACCGTCACGTCCGGATTTTGGGCGAGTTTCATCACTTCGGGCAGGTGCTTGGTGAGATTGAAATAGTTGAATCTGCGCACCTTGTACGGGCAGTTGTTCAGGCAGTAGCGGGTCCCGATGCACCGGTTGTACACCATGACATTCAGGCCCTCGCGGTCGTGGAGCGTGGCCGCGGTCGGGCAGACCTGCTCGCACGGCGCGGTCTCACAGTGCTGGCACGGCAGCGGCTGGAAGACCATCTGCGGCTCCTCGGGAATCGGATCGCGTATGAGGCTCCCCTCCGAGCCGTGGGCGCTCTCCGTGCCCTCCTCGGATGCGGGGCTGGTGAAATAGCGGTCCACGCGGATCCAGTGCATCTCGCGGCCTTCCTCTACTTGCGCCTTGCCGACGATGGGCACATTGTTCTCGCTTTGACAGGCCACCATGCAGGCGTTGCAGCCGGTGCAGGTGCTCAGATCGATGGTCATGCCCCACTGGTTGCCCTCCCCCCAATTGACAGGGTCTTTGAACAACTTCTCACCGGGCCCGAAGTGGGCTTCGGCATGTTGGGCAAAATCGGGATGTTCTTTGTAATGTTCCAAAGAGGCCTCGCGAACGATGGGGCGCCCTTCCATGCTCCCATGGTCTTGCGTCCCGGCCAGCGGATAAGTCTTGCCTGTCGGTTCCAGGCTCAGACCATTATCGAAGCCCGGCGCCTCAGCAGTGCGAATGGCGTATAGGTCCACGCCTACGTCGTTGCCGACCCGCCCAGCCGACCGGCGGCCATACCCGAGGGTCACGGAGACCGTGCCGTCTGCGTGGCCGGGAACGACCCATACCGGAAGCTCCACGACCCTGTCTCGATAACGCAGACGCGCCACGTCTTCGTTGCGCAACCCTTGCTCGCGAGCAGTCTTCGGACTCATGACCGCCACGTTGTCCCACGTAATCTTGGTGATCGCGTCGGGCAGCTCCTGAAGCCACCCGTTGTTGGCAAACCTTCCGTCGAAGACGGCCGGGGAACGATGGAAGACGATTTCAAGACTCCCCTTCGCTTCCGCCGCGTCACGCGCGCCCGCCCCCGCCGGCTCTTGAAGCGCCATGACCGCGTCAGACAGCGCCGACGGGCGAAGCGCCGGGTCGACCGGCGGTAGTTCACTGCCTTGAAGCAAGCCGTCGTGTAGGACTCGCCTCCACCTCTTCTCGAAATCTCCTTGCCCGAGCGTCTCTTTCCACGTCGCCCGGACATGGTCATATCCGGGGAGATCGCCCCCACCCGTCAGCACACCGAGCATCTCGACGGCGCTGTGGGCGCCAAACAAGGGAAGTATGAGCGGCTGAATGACGCTGGCCGTACCGCCGACGGCCCGCGCATCTCCCCATGCCTCGAGGAAGTGGGTCTCCGGAACGTGCCAATGGGCAAGTCCGGCAGTTTCATCCATATAGGGGCCCAGACGAATGATTGTATTGAGCTTTGACAGGTGCTCAGCAAAACGCAGGTCAATCGGTGCGTTATAGACCGGATTGCCACCCAGGACGATCAGAGTTGAGACCGCCCCGCCCTCCATCGCGGCTACCAGATCGATCAACTCCTTCCGTCTCGAAATCGAGGCGTCCTTGAGGTCGTGATAAGTTATCGTCGAATCCACATTGCCGAGGGCCTTGTTCAACGCGAAGACGGCTGCGTGAACCGCTGGGGCTTGCCGATCGCCTGCGACAATGATGCCTTCCCCCCGGTTGGCCAATAGGTCCCCGGCGACGGCCTGAATCCACTTGGGATCCACGTCCGGAAGGCCGGAGTCCCGGGTAGCCATGCCCGGGATCGTGATGTCCAACCCGAGTCTCTCCAATTCCGCCGCCACGGCCACAAGGAGACCGCCAATGCGTCCGCTCTGAATCCTGAGCCGGTGATCCGCATTCGCCCCCGTCAAGGAAAACGCGCTCTCCGCCACATAGAGCCGGTTCATCGAATCGTTTCCCGATTGGATGCTCCGGCCCTCGGCGAACCCGCGGGCATGCGCCACGTTCTCTGTGTCGCTCAACAGGAAATCCGCGTCCAGCGACAGGATAATGTTCGCGCGGCCAAAACGATAGGCCGGCTGGTACGCTTGTCCCGCCGCCAATTCGAGCCCATCGAATACATTCTCAGCGCTGGCCGGTTCGTAAGTGACCCATCGCGCCCTTGGAAAACGTAACAAAAACGCGCTTTTCAGGCGGGCCAGGGTCGGAGAAGAAAACGATTCGCTCAGAAGTGCAAGGCCGGCCCCCTGGTCTTCCAGATGGGTCTGCTCCAACGATTGCCAGGCCTCCACGAAATCCGCCCATGTCTTCTCCTCCCCGTCGTGCAAAACCGATTGCGACCGATCCGGGTCGTATAGGCCCAGGATGGCGGCCTGAATCATGGCGCTCGAAGCCCCTAAAGTCGAAGGATGACGTGGATTGCCTTCGATCTTGATGGGCCGGCCTTCGTGGCTTTCCACGATTAGGCCGTAAGCGCTCAGGCCTAATGGCATCGTGGTCGCATAGTAACGGGGCACACCGGGTAGGACCTGCTCAGGGGGGATTACGTAAGGGACGATTGTTTCCACAGGCCGGCGGCAAGCCGTCAGGCCTGCCAGTGAAACGGACGCCGCCATGAGTTTCAGCATGCCGCGCCGGCTGAAACCTTCCGGCAATTCCGACGGGTTCTCGGAAATGAATTCTCTGGGATCGCCGTTGTCCTGCACGTGTTCCAACGAGCGCCAGTAGTTTCTGCCTTGGCCGTTCTTCTCGGTCCCCGGTTTGATGTTCATCGGGTGTCCTTTTTCATCTATCGGTGGCACGCTGAACAGTCAGAGGTCGGGTTAATGTCCCTCTCGGCCCGGGCCCGATCTGCAAAAGCCTGCTGATCCTTCGGTGGTGTCCATTCCATATTGGTCACTTCGCTAAGCGGCCGCAAATGCATGTCCGGATTCCGATGGCAGTCGAGGCACCAAGCCATGCTCAACGGCATGGCCTGCTGCACGACTTCCATTTCCTGGATATTCCCATGGCAACTGGCGCAACCCACGCCTGCGCTTACGTGGACACTGTGATCGAAATACGCGTAATCGGGAATGTTGTGAATCCGAACCCATTGGATCGGGGTTCCGGTGGCCATGCTCTCCCGCACGGGCGCCAACTTTAGGCTGTCCCGGAGCACCGTGGCATGACAGTTCATGCAGACCTTCGTAGGCGGCACCGTGGCCACGGGCGAAACTTCCACCTGGGCATGACAATAGCGGCAGTCGAGCCCGAGTTCTCCCGCATGAAGCTTATGGCTGTACGCAACGGGCTGGATGGGCCGGTAGCCTACATCGGTGAACTTCGGCGAGCCGTAATAATAGACGAGGGTCACGGCCAGCGCCGCACATGGAAGCGTGGCGAGCCCGACGATCAGGGGAATGAGGTTTGTCCATTTGGGAAAGATCTGAGCCATGTCTAGCCGGCCGCCACCGAAGTGCGTCGCGCGCCTCCTGCCTCCCATGTTCTACGATTACGATTCATTCTCGAAGGCCAGTGCCTCCGCCAGCCTCGGATCTCTTTGAGGGATCAGACAGCGGCGGCGCATCGCGTCTCGTCCAGCCGCAAAAAACAACAGTGCAAATCCGGCCATGCACACCACATCGAATGGGTGGAACGGGATGCGTCCCGCCTCGCCGAAATGCTTCTGGGGCATGATGATCCAATACAGGTCAAAGGCATGCATGAGCAGCACCCAGCACGCTCCAGCGGCCAGCAACCCTTTCCGGCGCTTAATGTGTTTCGACATCAGAAATAGGAACGGCACGAAGAAGTGGCCGACCAGCAAAACGAGGCTCGCCCACATCCAGGCGCCCTCCTGGCGGCGCTCATACCACCCCGTCTCCTCCGGCAGATTTGCATACCAGATCAGCATGTATTGCGAAAATGCGATATAGGCCCAAAAGACGATGAACCCGAAGGTCAGCTTCCCGAGATCGTGCAGGTGCTCGACGGTGACCGACTGCTCCAATATGCCAAATCGTTGTATAACAATGACAAGCAGCGCCAACAGCGCGAAGAATGAAGCGACCATACCCGAGAAAAAGTAGACGCCGAAGATCGTCGAGAACCAATGCGCGTCCAGGGACATCAGCAGGTCGAAGGATGCGAAGGTGATGGTCAGTGAGAACAGCAGCATCCCAGGCGCGCTGAGCCGTTCCATGCGTAAGGTTAGAGCCGGGTCGCCCGTCTCATCTTGCTGCCCCGAAAGGCGGTAGAAATAGTGCGCCAAGCCGATCCAAACGGTGAAATAGAAGACCCAACGCAGGATGAAGAACGGCACGTTTAGATACGCCTCCTTCTCCTGCAGCAGAGCGTCGTTGGCGACAATCTCCGGCCGGGCCCACTCGTACAGATGCCCCAGCCCCAGGATGATCGGCACGAAGAGCAGGGCGGAGAGCCACAAACACACCGCCAGATCCTCGGCCAGCCGGCGCAGCGTCACGCTCCAACCCGCCCGCGTTAGGTGGCTGATCAAAACGAAGAACAGCGCCCCGAGCGCCAGGGTGAGGAAGAAGGTATACGCGAAGAGATAGGACTGGAGGAAGCGCTGTAACCTGTCTTCCGAAAAAAAAGCCACCGCTCCTCCGCCGCCGAGGAGGATCAAGCCAACCCAGGCCGCCGGCGTTGAAAACCAGGTTCGACCGTCGTCGAGATTGCGTTTTTCTTCACGCTGGTCTGGATTTGCCAACTGTTCCACCTTGCTTCCTCAATATTTCTTTCACCGGAACCACCGGTTTGGTATTCGACGCGCCCTCTCACACCGCTGGGAGGGACGAGGTCCTCCTCGTCCGCGGACGCGCGGCAGCGCGTCCCTCTTAATCACCGTCATTATCCGATCCCAATTTATCCTCGTGCTCTCGTTCCCAAACGACCTTCGCACCAACGCTGCCTGCCGATTCCAGCAGGGCGCGGGATTCCTCGATATCGAAATTCGAGTCGGATGCCTCTATGCTGATGAAATAGCGGTCCGAAGTGACCCTGCTGAATCGATCCTCAGAGAAGGCCCAGTGATGGTGCTTCGGCAGTCCGTTAAGAATCAGCATGCCGAAGAAGGCGCTCAGCGCGCTGAAGAGAATCGTCAATTCAAATATGATCGGGATATTCGCCGGCAGACTCCACAAAGGTTTGCCGCTTATTATGAAGGGATAGTCAACCGCGTTCGTCCACCACTGCATCCAAAGGCCGAGCAGGCACCCGAAAATGCCGCCGCCGAGAACAATCCAGCCCAGCGCCGTGTCTTTGATACCCATTGCCCGATCCAGACCGTGGATCGGGAAGGGCGTATGCGCGTCCCAGCGCCGGTAGCCGGCCTCGCGCACGCGAACGGCTGCGCGCACCAGGTCAGCCGGCGTCTCAAACTCCGCCAGCACGCCGGAAGCCGTGCGGTGCCCGGGGAACTCGCCTCTGTCCACATGCTCCTTTGCTCCTGATTCATCCACGCTCAATCCTCCACACCAATCGCTGCGCTGTGATAATGCGGATCGGCCTGCGGCATGGTGCGCTTGACTTCCGCGATGGCTATCATGGGCAGATACCGGCAGAACAACAGGAACAGGGAGAAGAAAATACCGAAACTGCCCGCCAGCATGCCGAGGTCTACAAAGGTCGGCGTATAGTAGTCCCAGCTCGAGGGCAGGAAATCGTTCGCCAGCGATGAGACGACAATGACGAAGCGCTCGAACCACATGCCTACGTTCACGAGAATGCACAGGCACCACATCAGCCAGACGTTGCACCGAATTCTCTTGATCCAGAAGGCCTGAGGCACCACGACATTGCAAAAAACCATGATCCAATAGGCCCACATGTACGGTCCCAGCGAGCGGTTCAGAAATGTGAATTGCTCAATCGCGCTGCCGCTGTACCAAGCCATGAAGAACTCGACCGAATAGGCATAGCCGACTATCGACCCCGTAGCCAAGATGATCTTGGCCATGTTTTCCAGATGGCGAAGCGTGATGAAATCCTTCAGCCCGAACCACTGGCGCGCGGGGATCAGCAGCGTCGCCACCATGGCAAAGCCACTGAAAATCGCACCCGCCACGAAATAGGGCGGAAAGATGGTCGTGTGCCAGCCCGGAAGAATTGAAACAGCGAAATCCATGCTCACCACCGAATGAACGCTCAGCACCAGCGGCGTCGCCAGAGCGGCCAGTAACAAATATGCGCGCTCATAGCGGTGCCAATGGCGCTGCGATCCGCGCCATCCCACGGCCAGGATGCCGTAGATCACCTGGCGAGTGCGCGTCTGCGCCCGGTCCCGCAACGAGGCCAGATCGGGAATCATCCCCATGTACCAGAAAACGAGCGACACGGTGAAGTACGTCCCCACGGCAAAGACATCCCACAAAAGGGGGCTGCGGAAATTGGGCCACATGCCCATCTGGTTCGGATAAGGAATCATGTAATAGGGCATCCACCAACGGCCGATATGGATGGCGGGAAAGATCAACGCGCAGATGACCGCGAAAATCGTCATCGCTTCAGCGGCGCGGTTAATGCCCGTGCGCCATTTCTGACGGAATAAAAAGAGGATTGCCGAAATCAATGTGCCCGCATGGCCGATGCCAACCCAGAAGACGAAGTTTACGATGGCGAAGCCCCAACCCACCGGGTTCTGCACGCCCCACACGCCGATTCCTACGCCAAATAGATACGCGAGCAGCACAAAGAAAAGCAGGGCAAAAAGTGAAGAAATGGTAAAGGCGATGTACCAGGCTACGGGCGGTTTGGGCTTCTCTACGACACCGCACACCGTGTCCGTGATGGATTCAAAGTCATGATCGCCCAAAACCAACGGGGCGCGCCTGGTCGGATCGTCAGACGTCACATTGAATGCTTCAACACTCATGGCTCACTCGTTCACGATTGGACAACCGTCCCATCTTCCGGTTTGCATGGAATTACTACTCCGCGTCCTGGGAGGGTTGGGAGCAACACTGGCGGCACAATAAGGCCCTCTGGCGTGGGAGTGGTCCTGCCTGTTTGCCACCATCTTAACGAATGCTGGCCACCTTTTTGTGAAAATGTCCCCTGACACAGATTACGTGCCAATTCGCCATTTGAATCGAGCAACGGTTGTCGCGCGAACCACCGTGTTCGCCGACCACGCCGAGAATAGTCCGATTGGTTTTATCGCCTTTCCTCCTGAAACACAACTCCTCGGGATACGCCCTGGCTTTCCATGCGATGCGATATCTCCATGAGTTGCGTACTCGGTACGCAAAATTTATGCCGCGGCCGAGGCGATCGGCCTCGAATCCTTGAAATATCCTATCACAACTAGTCACGACTGATAAAGGGGCCGAATCAAGCCATCTAATATCTTAGCGAGAGGGGTATCGTCTTGTCATTTGCGATCTTACCGTAACGGGGAGGGTGGCCGATGGCAGGAAAACGAGTTTTGGATGGTTTGAAGATCTATCGAAAACGGTATAAGAAGGCGGGTTAGACAGTGGCGGACTCGCGCTGATCTGAACATCAAATTCTAGAAGCAATTGTGCGACGAGTAATCCGAAGCTTGATGGGCGCCGGATTATTGACCTTAGCCGTTCACACCCTTCGAGGGCTAGTTGTCGTAGGTACTTTCGCCGAGTGGATCCTGACGTATTCGTACGTTTGTAATTCGATAGTCGCGGTAATTTTCGGGTGGGACATCCCCAAGCGTCTTTAAAAAAGCCGCCAATTGAGGAACATCGCTTTCTGAGATGTTCATCGTCACGAATTCGGGATCCGCATCTGGTAATTTACCGGCCTTGGCAAGGTCCGAAGTCTCGATGTGCAGGCGTATGGCATCATCAACCGTTTTGAAGGCGCTGTTGCGCATGGAACGTCCTTCCTCCTCCACAAAGCGCAGCCCAGGTGTCTCCACGGCATCAACACGTTTATCGTTGGCCTCCTGTGGAATCAAGAGATTGTGGAGTTTTCCATCCGTTAAGTCCGGCGGAATATGACATGCAATGCAGTTTCCGATATTCTCTTCCGTACTCGTTGTAGAACCGCTGCCCCATGTGGGGATCACACGGTAAAACGTCTTGAAGCCCTGGTAGGCCTCTTCGTTGTAAATGTTCGGAAAGCGGATGAGGACACGACCTTCCTGGTTGGCGAGGCGCGAGTAAACGCGTCCAGACAATTGCTGCGGCGAGTCCCCCTCAGGATCGAGCCCCTCATCAATTCGATTCAGATAGAGCATGGCGTCAAATGCCGACGTGTGTTCAGTAAAAACGGTGTTGAGCTTGGCCGTACCCGAACTTTGTTTACTCTGACGCTGCGCCACCTTGGTGAGCGCCTGTGTTTCTTCTTGTGCTGAAGAATCGAATGCAAACGATGCTTCGAGAAGGGCTGCGGTACACAGTATGACCGTGATGGTCCTGAAAGAAGACTTTGTGTGAGACATCATGACTTTACCCTCCCATCATCTTGTTCTAGTCTTCCGATTTAGATTGACCTGAACGTTCCAAATTGCTTGAACAACAATACTCAGTTTCGCCAAAGCTGTCAAAGGTTTGGCCTACAGGACTTCCCCCAAGAATTGGCGGTGCGATCTCGTAAGTTGTTTACCTCATTCCTTTTCGGAGTGTAGCGAAGTGGCAGGGGGTAATTTTGGGGGATCTTTTCATCGATTGAAGCGGAGCCCGGCGCGCAAAGTAGATTGGCGGAAATCCAATTCTGTTGGGTTTTGAACCAGTGTATTTGCTGGTGAGAGCGAGGTCAGACTGTAATCTGTCCGACAGACCTGCACGGGAGCGGGCAATTATTTTGGGGCAACTTTAGGGGCAACAGGTAGAACTGGAACTTCCTAATATTTCCTATTACAACATGTTATGGGAGTAATTCGATTCCCGCCGCCTCCAGGTAAGTCTGCGATTGGTTCGAGCGCTTTGTTCACACCAACATGCGGTTCCTCCGGGGGTCTCCTGCCGGGCACGCCTACGGCAGGCTGAGCGCAATGAGTTCCGGATTCGAACGGCCGCCCCCCGCTGTGAAGGCGATGTATTGTTTGCCCTGATGCATGTAGGTGATGGGATTTCCGTTGACGGGCCTGGGCAGAGGAATCGCGCCGAGATACTCGCCCGTAGCTTTATCGTATACGCTGATGCTGCGCCAGCCCCCGCCTCGGTCAAGGTCGCGTCCGCCACCGGCTACGAAGAGGAGCGTTTTGGTTGCAAGGGGCCCGTAAATGCCCAAGTTTCCGAGGGGTGGCAGTTTGAGGTCTTTTAGGGCGGAGTGGTTCTTGGGTCCGTCGCCATGGGGCTGCATCCAGGCGTGGTCGCCTTTGTTCATGTCTATTGCGGTGACTCTTCCGTAAGGCGGCTTTACGAGCGGCAGGCCTTGGGGACCCGGGACGGCGTGGGCCCATTTTACCGGCGTGTAGCTCAGGTTGGAGCGGTTCGGATCGGGCTTGCCGAGGGTGAATATCACCGGTCGCGTAAACGAAGGAACGAAGAGACGGCCCGATTCAGGATCGACTGCCGCGCCCGGCCAGTTGGTGCCACCGCCATCGCCAGGCATGTTGATAACGGGCTTGCCTTCACTATCGAGCTTCGGCGGTGTGAAGAGGGACGAGGGGGCATAGTTCTTGAATATTTCCAGGGCCTCAGCGTGCAATTCGGGCGTGAAGTCGATGAGATCCTCCTCGGTGACTCCCTGGCGATCATAGGCGGGCGGTTTCGTCGGAAAGGGTTGGGTCTTCGCGGCGCGTTCGCCGGGCACGGTGCTGGGGGCAACTTCACGTTCTTCTATGGGCCAGATGGGCTCGCCGGTTACGCGGTCAAAAACATAGGTGAAGGCCTGTTTGCTGACTTGGGCGAGGGCTTTGATTTCGCGGCCATCTACCGTAATGTCCATCAGGTTCGGCGCCGTCGGGAAGTCGTAGTCCCACAAGCCATGGTGAACCGCCTGGAAGTGCCAGACGCGTTTCCCGGTTTCGGCGTTCAAGCAGACGACGCTCTCGCCGAATAGCCCGTCTCCCAGACGATGGCCGCCGTAGTAGTCGCTGGTGGGCGTGCCAATGGGAAGATAGACATACCCGAGTTCATTATCAACCGCCATCATCGTCCACACGTTGGTCGCGCCCGTGTATTTCCATGAGCCGTTTTCCCATGTCTCGTTTCCGAATTCGCCTTCCTGCGGGATGGTGTGAAAGATCCATTTCATCTCGCCGGTCTTCACGTCGAATCCGCGGATATGCCCCGGCGCGCCTTCTTTAACGACTACACCGTCGGCCACTACGTGTCCGGTCACGATGGTGTTGCCGCAAATGGCGGCGGGCGCAGCATTTGTGATAATGCGTCCAGTCACGGGCTTGCCGAGGCTTGTACTCAGATCGACGATTCCGTTATCTCCGAAATCCGGATAAAGCGCGCCGGTCTTCGCATTAAGGGCTATGAGTTTCAAGTCGTGCGTAGTATGGATGATTCGGCCATCGTCTCCATCTCCCCAGTAGGCGACGCCCTTATGCTGCCAGCCGAGGTTTGCGGGCCGGCCGAGGCGCTCGTAGGACTTGGGATCGTATTCCCATATCGTCTCGCCGGTCCCGGCGTCGATGGCGGCGACTTGGCTGATGGCTGTGCTCACGTAGAGTACGCCGTCGACCATGAGGGGAACAGCCTTGAACTGTCCGGCGCGGATGCGCGGATTGTCTTTGGTCACTTTCGTGGAGATGGACGCCCACCTAAACGCAACTTCGAGGTCCTGAAAGTTGTCGCGGTTTATTTGATCGAGGGGAGAGTATTTCGTGTTTCCCGGATCGCCGCCGAAGCTGCGCCACTCGCCATTGAGAGCGCCTTGTTGAGCCGGCGCCTGATTCGCCGCGCAGAGGAGGAACGCTGCCGCGATGGATAGTAGACGGAAGCACCGATCTGCTATTGGTACGAAGGCTTTTTCCGAGCGCGCTTTCATGATGAGTATCTCCGTGAACTTTAGTTCGTCCTCTTCATCCGAGTATGTAACAAAACTTTTGCGGGGATCAAGAATGTAGCCCGGCACTTTTCATCATATTCTTCAGAATAATTCTGCAATTCCTATCATCCTGGTAATTGCGAATTCAAGCGGGATGATTGCCCGGAATTCCGACGACCCAAGACGCGATTCGGGACTGCATCCAGTGCATGATGGAAGTCAATCGGAAAGGCGCTTCGAATCCCGGATGGACCGGCATGCTCCGCCAATGAATTCTTCAAGATATAATATTTGCGAGGGACACAACAATCATCGCGCAAGAGGCTCGATTCGCCTAGGATTTGAGCGGTGTTTGCAAAAGCTCGATGTCCCTTATGCATACCGCGCCTGAACCCTTTGTCACGAAGTTCAATTTGATGAGATCCGATTTCTGGCCGGCTTTCAAGTAAAACGGCGTCTCATAGCTCGCCCAGTCCGTCGTGCCCGAGATAGTCTGCGCGAGCCCGCGCGAGAAGAACTCCCCTCTACCAGGCAGCCTGCACCACATCTCCAGGTAGCCTTTCCCTTTGAGATTCTCGCTCCGCAATTGTGCGCGGTAGGTGAGCATACACTGCTCCAGGTCGCTCAGCGGATGTTCAAAGAGATGGAATACCGTCGCGCCCCCGGCCTCCAGCCGCCACCCCGCTTCTTCGTGCTCCACGCCATCTTGGGTAATCGTCGACTCGGATGCCGAAAACACTTTAATCGTCTGAGGTGGGCCTGCGGGCTCCGGCCCCTTAAACAAGGTCTTGAGCTTACTGAACATGTTCATCACCCCCTAGTTGGTTACTTAGAAGCTTCCCAATCCACACCTCTTCACGACCGACGGGTCGTGTTCTTCCCCTAGTCTAGGTGCTTCGGTACGGCCCATCAACTCTCGCTCCGCCATAGTCGCTTGAATCCGACCGATTTGGCTCAAATGTCGTCTAGTCACAGGCCGACCCGTACCCTCTCACGCACAGGGCCCCTCGTTTCTATGGAGGAGGCCGGACCGTTATAGGATTTCGAAGACCTTGTAGGCCACTTTGCCCGGGGCCGGTTTGTTTACGCCTAGTGCGGCGACGGTGTTGAGCCAGGCGTATTTTTCCGAGGCGGTTTCGAAGTATGTCGTGCGGAAATACAGCCCGCCGGTCTTGCGCGCGACTATGCCCCGGTACCAAATATAGACCCGTTCAGCCGTCGTCGGTCTTGAGCGCGACTCGGAGATCGAGCATCGTGGAGGCGTCTGGGCGCCGCTTAATACGGAGGGCCATCTTAGCTAATTCGGTGGCTCTTGTCAGCGTTGGACTTAGGGTCATCGATCCTGTAGATTCCATAAAATTGTAAGGTGCGAATACTCGCGATAGGAGAATTACTGAAATGCCTGAATACACCGTCATCCGAATCGATCGCGACGAACACGTCGCGGAAGTTGTTCTCAACAATCCGGACCGGCTCAACGCGATGGCGCCGGAATTTTTCGAAGAAATAGGCCGTGCCTTCCGCGAACTCGACTCCGATCCGGAGGTGCGCGCGATCGTGCTCTGGGCCGAGGGCCGCTTGTTCACGGCGGGGCTCGATTTGAAGGCGGCCTCGACGGGCATCTTAAGCACGAACGAAAACCGGGGCCGGGCGGAGCAGGCCGACTCCTTCTATCGGCATTTGCGTGAGATGCAAGACGAATTTTCGGCACTTGAAAAATGCCGAAAACCGGTCATCGCGGCAGTGCATGGCCACTGCATTGGGGGCGGCGTCGACCTGACGACGGCGGCGGACATCCGCTTATGTACGAAGGACGCAACATTCAGCATCATGGAAACGAGAATCGCGATTGTCGCCGACGTGGGCACTTTGCAACGTATCACGCCCATCGTGGGAAAGGGCTTCGCGCGCGAAATGGCGTACACCGGCAAACGGATCACGGCGGTGCGTGCGCATCATTTCGGCCTGGTGAATGACGTCTACGACACGAAAGAGGAAATGCTGGCGGCTGCGCGCGAAATGGCGCGGGAGATCGCCGCGAATTCGCCCATAGCCGTGCAGGGCGTCAAACAGGTCCTACAATACTCCGAGGAGCACACGATCCAGGAAGGGCTCGAATTTGTGGGCCATTGGGCCACCTCGCGCTTTCACACCAATGATCTGGTCGAAGCCATCACGGCCTTTATGGAAAAACGCGATCCCGAGTTTAAGGGGAACTAGCATGGCGCGGGCGTCGATTTCGCTGGCCGGGGCCTCGGTGTGCCGGCGCTTGGCGAGGCGCCGGGTCAACTGTGGCGGGCGTGGTCGAGCAGGAGAGGCTGTAGAAAGAGGGGGGTCACTGGGAGTGCGGACATGCCGATCCAGATCGACCAGTTGACGGGGTTGGGAAAACGGACGGCCCACTCTTTGGCGCTTGGGGGAATGTCCCATTGATCGGCGAAGTAGTAGAAGGCCCCGAAGTAGATGATCCAGAGTGCGGCGGCGATCCAGGTATAGCTCGCGGGAACGATCCGTTTTCTATTGCTCCGATACGCCATCCATAGAAGGCCTGCAAATAGGATGGTGGAGGCGATCCAATTGCAGATGTAGACGGAGGTATAAGTCATGGTCTGTGCGTCTGCTATGGAGAGATCTGCGAAGAGGGCGAGGAGCCAGATGGCTGTAATGGGCGGGAGGTGGATAACGGCGGCGACGCATAGCACCCATACGAAGTTTATGGACCAGGCGCCCGTCCACAGGATGAGGAAAATTCCGCCCCAGAAGTAGGCAAGTGTATAGGCCGCGGGCAGGTGTTCGTAGCCTTGGCGCAGAAAGCTGATGAGCCCGAGGTTTTCGCCGCCGGCGCGAACGAGGGTAATGAGTACGGCCAATGAAGCGAGGAATATTAGAGCGGTTAGGGTCGTGCTTGCGAGCATCATGGAGAGGCGGGCGGAAGCGATGCGTTGGATGGTCAGAGGCCGCGTTAAAAGGTAACTGGATTGCGAGTTCCAGTGGCCGGCGCGCATGAACATGATGCCGCTGACGATGACGGCGCCAATGACGGCGGAAAGGGCGATGCCGGTGGTGACGAATTGCGCGCTTGTGAGCCAGCTGATAGAGAACAGGGCAGCGATGCCTTCCGCGGATGAGTTTCCGGTGGTGTCTGAGATTCGAAAGATGGCTATGACGAGGGGCAAACCGAAGAAGTAGGCGACAGCGACTCCCGTAACGTAGGTGGGGAGAAGCGAACCGAAGAGTCTCCATTCGTACCAGAATTGGGCGGCGCGCCTGGAGCGGAAGGGCCGGCGCTTCCGGCGCACACCGGCGCTCGCTGGGTTCAATATTGCGAAGCGTCCGGCCCAACCGCCGGAGCGCAGTATGGCGATTAGCCAAACGGAAATGCCGAAGACGGCGGCGAGCTGAAGGGTGAGGAGCAATACGGCGGTCACTGGGCCGCTCTCCGTGGCGAGCTCCACAACGAGGGGACGTTGGGCGATCCAGGCGAAGGAGGCAAAGCACAGGATGAACGAGAGCAGGGCGACGCGGGGAGTAGCGTTGCCGAAGGTATAGGCCCATAGCTGTAAATACGCCATCGCGAGGACGGCGGTAAGGACAGGGATCCACCAGTCGAAATCTACGTTTAGCATGAAGATGGCCGGCAGGGTGGCCGCGAACGCAACGGCGGCCGCGGCCAACGTCCCAAAAGCGAGTAGAACGCCTGCGAGCTTTGAGGTGCTAAGGGGCAGGCGCAGGATGCGTGGAGGCAAGGCGATGTGGAGCCGCTCGGAGTCGCTGTGGCCAAGAAGAACCGAGGCCGCCGCGACCAGGCTGGGTACGGAAATTAGAAGAAGCGCGATGAGGAAGTCTTCGGCGGGATCTCCTGCGTTTTCACGAAGTCCGCGAGAGTCTACGATGGCGAGAAGACCGTAAGCGACGGCGATCCCCGCGAGAATTGTGAGAAGCAGCCAGCGGTTCTTTTGCCACTGACCCCAGAAAACAGTGCGGATGGGTTTTGCTTTCAAAGCGATCTCCTCGTTATCGGCGTGGGTGATCTTCGAAGGCAGGGCGCCCGGCTAGAGCCGTACCAGCGCCACGAAGATGTCCTCGAGAGATGGTTCGGTTTCGTCGACAATCTGCGCGCCGCTGGAGGCGATTTGTGCGCGCACTTGCTCGGCCATGCCGTCGCAGATGACAGTCCATTCGCGTCCGCGGCCTTCGCATCCGAGGGCCCCCTCGAAAACGGGGGCTGAGGATTGTGGCTGATCGAAACGGACGTGAATACGCCTGTGAGATTCGAGTATCTGTGTCAATTTGTCGCAGAGGACGACTTTTCCTCTATGGATTATGCACACATGGTCGGCGACGCTTTCGACTTCGTGCAGGAGGTGGGAGGAGAAGAGAACAGTTCGGCCTTCAATCGCGATGGTCTTCATGACGGCGCTAAGGATGTGCCGCCGCACGACCGGATCGAGGCCGGAGGAGGGTTCATCCAGCAACAGGAGTTCGGGGCGGTGCGCGAGTGCTGTGATGAGCCCGGTCTTGGCTATTTGTCCGCGCGAGAGGGTCTTGATTTTTTGAGATGGGTTCAGATCTAAGCGCTGTATAAGGTCGTCCGCGAATGCGTCGTCCCAGTATGGGTATATGCCTTGCGTGTAGCGCATGAGTTCGTCGATCCGCATCCAGCCCGGGAGGTCTCGGTCTTCGGACAGGTAGCCGATGCGTCCGAGTACGCCTTCGGGGTCCTTCAGTGGGTCCCGGCCTAGTACGCGCACGGTGCCTTTCTGAGGCCTCAAGAGGCCGATGAGGTGGCGGATTAGGGTCGTTTTTCCGGCACCGCTTTCTCCAAGCAACCCGAAGACGCAGCCGCGGGGCACTGAGAGGCTGACGTTGTCGAGTGCCAGTTTAGGGCCGTATCGACGGGACAGATCTTGGATTTCGATCGCGGATTGGGTGATTGGGTCTTCAATTACCTTCGTCATTGATCTTGCCTTACTACCGATTAGGTTGATCCAATGTATGCGCGAGCACCTTAGGTTCTTAGCGGCCCGTTTGCTGCTACTGCGACGCCGGCGTTGCGCGCGCTCGCCATCGCCTGCCATGCCTGCGCCTACGCGCCTTGCCGGACTCGTGCCGGAACGTCCGGCCTCGCCGGAACCACCGGTCTGGTATAGCAGCGCGCAAAACGTACCATCTAGACTTAAAGCGCTCTAAACGGAGGACGAGCAAGAGCATACTATCGCTTAAAATGATTGAAAAAGTCCAGACACTTTTCTCGTTTGGAGCGTGAACTGGCTTTAGTATGGAAAACGGTTTGGCAATTGTCGCTTGGAGCATTCGCGGGGAAGAGATCGGTGGAAAGAGGTATTTCAGGCGTACAATCGTCCCGCCTCGACGAGGTGCGAGGTGATCGT
>JASJYE010000435.1 GCA_030123645.1 Candidatus Hydrogenedentota bacterium
AGCCCCTCGAGGGAGAGCGGGCCATTCATCGAATTGTGCCCCTCGAAAACTACGCAATGGCCACCTCCGGCGATTACCGCAACTACTACGAAGAGAGCGGGGTGCGCGTCTCACACACGATAGACGCGCGCACCGGACGGCCCATTACCCACAATCTCGCGTCCGTCAGCGTGTTTCACGAACAATGCATGATGGCCGACGCCTACGCTACCGCCATGATGGCCCTGGGGCCCGACGACGGTTATCTGATGGCCAAAATACTCAATCTCCCGGCCTTGTTCCTCATCCGTGAGGACGACGGGACCTTCTCCGAACGCGCCACGCCCGCCTTCGAGGAACGCTTCGGGGCGGCGCAGCAGGACGCACATTTGCTAAGATGAAGCCATGGGAATTGTTCTTGTCACTATAGCCGTCTTCGCGCTCGTCGTGCTGATCATGTCCATCGGCGTCATTCTCAGCGGACGTTGCATCCGCGGCTCTTGTGGCGGCGAGGAGATCATCGGGCCGAAGGGAGAACTGCTCAACTGCGACACATGCCCAGTAAGAATCGAGCGCGAAGCCCGGCAGCAAAAACGGGCGCCCGGCACCCGCGTGTCATTGACCAAATAACCCCCGTCCGCAGTGCGGCCGCCCAGAATTCCCGTGTAATCGCGAGGCGCCGGGGCTACAATGACACTTCCCCTTCTAACGAATACGCATGAAAATTGAAAGGATAGTGACGTGGAGCATCGAATTGAGACTGACACTATGGGCGAGATGCAAGTGCCCGCGGATAAATACTACGGCTGCCAGACGGCCCGCTCGCTGGAGAATTTCAAGATCGGCAGCGAACGCATGCCCCGCGAGACCGTCCGCGCACTCGGGATACTGAAGAAGGCCGCCGCGCTGACGAACAAAGACCTCGGTCTGCTCGACGAAAAGCTCTGCGATGCCATCTGCAAGGCCGCGGACGAAGTCATCGAAGGCACGCTCGACGATCATTTTCCGCTCGTGGTGTGGCAAACGGGCAGCGGCACGCAGACGAACATGAATGCAAACGAAGTCATCTCGAACCGCGCCATCGAAATCCTTGGGGGAGAACTGGGCACTAAGGACCCCGTACACCCCAACGATCACGTCAACATGTCGCAGTCATCGAACGACACCTTTCCTACGGCGATGAGCATCGCGTCAGTCGAGCGGATTCACCACCACCTTCTCCCCGCGCTGCGTACGCTGCGGGACACCCTCGCGGAAAAGAGCCGCGCTTTCAGCGGCATCATCAAGATAGGCCGGACGCATCTGATGGATGCCACGCCGCTGACACTGGGCCAGGAATTCTCCGGCTATGAGCAACAGCTTACAAATGGAATCGAGCGCATCGACTCTACGATCCCGAAATTGTCCGAGCTCGCACTCGGCGGGACCGCGGTCGGCACGGGCCTCAACACCAAGAAGGGATACGACGTTAAAGTCGCGGCCAAGATCGCGGAACTGACGGGGCTCCCCTTTGTCACCGCCCCGAATAAGTTCGAGGCGCTCGCCGCCCACGACGCCATGGTCATGACATCCGGCGCGCTTAAGACCGTCGCCTGCAGCCTCATGAAGATCGCCAACGACATCCGCTTTCTGGCCAGCGGACCCCGCAGCGGCCTCGGCGAACTGACCATTCCCGCCAACGAACCCGGTTCGTCCATCATGCCCGGGAAAGTCAACCCAACGCAGTGCGAGGCGGTCACGATGGTGGCTGCGCAGGTGATTGGGAACGACACCGCGGTGAACGTCGGCGGGGCGACGGGCCATTTCGAGCTAAACGTTTTCAAACCGATGATTATGTACAACGTGCTGCAGTCGGTCCGTTTAATGGCGGATGCGGCCCGTTCGTTCAACGACAACTGCGTGGCGGGAATCGAGCCCAACACGGCTCGCATCGAGGAATTGCTCAATCGCTCGCTGATGCTTGTCACCGCGCTAAACAAGACAATTGGCTATGACAATGCAGCCAAGATCGCGAAGACCGCCCACGCGAACGGGACTACGCTTCTCGAGGAGGCGATCAACCTCGGGCTCCTGACGAAAGAGGAGTTCGAAGAGGCCGTCGATCCAAGCAAGATGATCGGCCCGGCCGATTAATCCACAGATGACACAGATTGGAGAGTCTGCCTTAGGGCCAACGGACAAGATGGTAGATCGCGATCCAAAAACGTACGCGATCGTCGGCGCGGCGATGGAAGTTCACTCCGTCTTAGGTTGCGGATTTCTGGAAGCCGTTTACCAGGAAGCACTCAGCGAGGAATTTAATCGGGTAGGCCTGCCATCTTAGGAAGAACTTGGGCTGGATATTCGTTATAAGGAACAAGAGCTTCCCGCTTCCTAGCGGGTCGGTGTTATCTGCTATGACTCACTTGAGAGTACCAAGTTCTTCGAGCTCGTTCCCACGCTCCTGCGTGGGAACGCCGAGGGGCTCTCTACTCGCAATCGCGCCTGATATGCATTCCCACGGAGGACCGTGGGAACGAGAGAACCAA
>JASJYE010000436.1 GCA_030123645.1 Candidatus Hydrogenedentota bacterium
CTCCTGGCGCCGCCGTTCGAAGCCATCTACGAAAGTGAGTTCCACCTCGAAAGTCCCTGGCGTGACCGTGAATGGGAGCCCTGCCAAATTGAGCGCCAGGGCCGGGTCGCTTACAAAGTTCAAGCCCGTAAACGAGGTCAAGTTGACGAGCCCATTGCCCTGAGTGTGAATCACATTGATTTCACGAATCATCGTCGCTGCCAACGTATCGATGTCATTCTGGATCTCGACGAGAATCGTGTCTCGAAGCTCCAAGGCGCCGAATATCGACCCGTCCTGGACGGTTAGCAGATTTCCGTTGTCGACGAAACGAATATCGACCAGATCGTTGCGGACGGGGTCTAAGAGGGCGTTCTGTACCGTCTCAAGCTCGCGGAAACGGTCGCCGTCGACCAACACCTGGTCCCCGATCAGGACGTCCACCTGGCCATTCGTACGCTCACGGGTGAAGATATTGACAATGCCCGCCAGCTGGTCCAGCAGAACGTCGCGGTCGTCGCGCAAATCGTTTGCAGGGTTTCCGCCGGCCTCGGCGACGCGAATCTGCTCGTTCAGCTTCGCGATGCGCTCAGCGAAAGAGTTGACCTCGGGCACAAGGCTGACGATCTCCTCGTTCGCGTTGGTCCGGAGCGTATTCAACCGCCGCGTGACGTCATTGAAGAGCGCGGCGAGCGATTCGGCCTCAGTCACGACGCTCTGACGAATGGGCAGCGATTCGACGTTGGTAGAAAACTCCTGCAGCGCCTGAAAGAAGTTATTGATTCGACCGCTCATGCCACTTTCGGTAGGCTCGAGAAAAATGTCTTCGATTTGACCGAAAAACTGCGTCTGGAGTTCCGCGCTTAGGAGGCCGGCAACCTGGTTGCGAAACAGCGTATCCAAAAACGGGTCGCGCACCCGCGTGATTAGGCCGATGGCCACGCCCCGGCCAATCTGCCCGAAGGGCCTCGACAGGGGCACGCGGCTGATAAGTTCTACGCGCTGGCGCGAAAAACCAACCTTATTCACGTTGGCTATGTTGTGGCCCGCGATATCTAGCTGCACCTGGGCAATCTGCATGCCGGAGCGTGCTATGCTTAATGTGCTGAATAATGTTCCCATTGACTACTCCCCACCGCTTAAGAGCAAACGGTGTTCCAATTATCGGCAAATCTTGCAAAGACCTTTACTCATAGACATTTAGCCTCGGTATGCACGAGGGACGAAGAGGCATGTATTTGGGGCATTCTGTGCCCTTAGCGGGTAAAATGTGCAGCGTGCCTTGGATTTGGCAAATCGCCGGGCTACCCGAGCGAACCCGCTTTGTGAGGCCTACCGCGAGTTTGCTAAAATGATGAATTGAACCGGAATACGCCTGCTCCCAGCCTCACAAAATGCGGTCTGGGGAGCTGGTGAAAGAGTCTGATTGTGCGTAAAGGCAGAGGGCAGTGTTCGTAAAGTTGCTAGAGTCGATTTCGCGAAAAGCCCAAAAACAGGGACTTTTGAGCCGTTCCAAAAGTAGTACCAAGCGAAGCGAGCTACGAGCGGAGACGGGACTGTCCCTGCTTTTGGGCGGGCGATTGGTTTTTCACCAGCTCCTGTAGGGGCATGAATGTGGAGTCGAAGGCCGTAGGACCGCCCTAACCGACCCCTAATCGAAACAAGGAAACCTGGTATGCCGGACGATCTCGTTATTGCAGGGCGCTCATTTTCCTCGCGTCTGATGATCGGCACGGGCAAGTTCCCTTCGGCCCAAGCCCTTCGCGACGCCATCGAGGCCTCCGGCGCTGAGATTGTCACCGTCGCCCTCCGCCGGGTCGATCTCGAGAACCCCGAAGACGAAGGTATCCTCTCCGCCATCGACCAGGACAAGCAGCTCCTCTTGCCCAACACCTCAGGGGCACGCACCGCCGAAGAGGCCGTCCGCCTCGCCAAGCTGGCCCGCGCCGCGGGCATAGAGCCCTGGGTGAAGCTGGAAATCACGCCCGAACCGCGCTATCTGATACCGGACCCGGTGGAAACCCTGCGGGCCGCAAAGATTTTGATCGATGAGGGCTTCACCGTCCTGCCATACATCCAGGCCGACCCCATCGTCGCGAAAAAGCTCGAAGAAATGGGCACAGCGACGGTCATGCCCCTGGGCGCGCCCATTGGCAGCAACCGGGGCGTGAATACCCGTGAGATGATCAAGATCATCATCGAGCAGGCCAACATCCCCGTGGTCGTGGACGCCGGCCTCGGCGCGCCATCCCACGCCGCCGAGGCGATGGAGCTCGGCGCAGACGCCGTACTCGTAAACACCGCCCTGGCAGACGCCACAGACCACGCCGCCATGGCCCGCGCCTTCGCCATGGCCACCGAAGCCGGACGCATGGCCTACCTCGCCGGCATCGGCCCCACCCGCGACACCGCCGAAGCCAGCTCCCCCCTCACCGGCTTCCTCGGTTAGAAGCGTTGTGTAGGATGGGCTTTAGCCCATGCCGCAGGGGAGACAATAAACCCAGCTCCTACAATCTTGTTCATTCTGG
>JASJYE010000079.1 GCA_030123645.1 Candidatus Hydrogenedentota bacterium
TGGCGTTCTTGGCGGTTTAAGTTTGCATCAGGAGGGCTGTAAATTTGAGTGAAGGCCGGAGGCGTGCTAAGACGCTCTAACAAAACCTGTAGAACGCCCTTGCAGGGCTTGATGGTTTTTTTGGTGCGACCATTCCCAGGGCGTCACTTCGCTCTGCCCTGGGCTGGTATAGGGCGCCCCTCTGGGGCTTTTCTTAGAGGCTCTAAGCGTCGAGAATCTTGTTCACGGCGGGTGCTGAAAGGGGGGCCATTGTTGGGAGGGGCCCGGCGAGGGGGCGGGCGTATTCTAGGAAGGCCTGGGTCACGTCGTTGCCGTCTTTGTTGATGAACTCTTTCGGCATGGACTTCGATTCGCGCGCGACGCTCTCGAGGGGCGTGAGGAAATATTCGACGGCGTAGTCGCCGATGCGCCGGATCGCCACGGAGCCGTCCTGGTTGTCCCCGATGGCGTATTTTGCGGCCATCTCGCCGACCTCGCGCGCCTCGGTTTGATCGACTTCGCTGACGCATCCGGCGAAGCTGCGCTGCAGATAGCCGAGCGTGTCGGCGCGGACGCGGCTGATGCTCGTGCCGGCGCGGACCCAGGAGCTGAGCAGGTCGCCTAAGGCGCCGGTGCCCGAGAGTTGGATGTTGCCGTGGGCGTCTTTTTCGCCGCCGGTAAATTGCTCGACGATGGGCCTGCCCTTGTCGTCGGTGATGCCTTCCGATACGGCGATGACGCAGCGGCCGAACTTTTCGTGAGTGCGATTCACGTCGTCGAGGAACTTCTCTTTGCTGAACGTGACCTCGGGGACATAGACGAGATGCGGGCCGTCATCGGGAATGTTCCGTCCGAGGGCGGCCGCTGCGGTCAAGAAGCCCGCGTGGCGGCCCATCACGATGCCGATATAGACGCCGGGCAGCGAGCGGTTGTCGAGGTTCGCTCCCATGAAGGCCTGGGCGACGAATTTGGCGGCTGAACCGTAGCCGGGACAGTGGTCGGTCACTTTCAGGTCGTTGTCGATCGTCTTGGGCACGTGGGCCACGCGCAACTCGTATCCGCCTTTCTCCGCCTCCTCTTGAACGATGCGACAGGTGTCCGCGCTGTCGTTACCGCCGATATAAAAGAAGTAGCGGACGTCGTGCGCCTTGCACACCTCGAATATCCGTCCGCAGATCTCCGGGGTCGGTTTTATCCGTGTCGATCGCAGCGCGGACGCGGGCGTCGCGCCGACCCTCTCCAACTCGCTCGCGTCCGTTTCCGTAAGGTCGACGAGATTTTCTTCGGCGATGCCTTGAATCCCCTGGACTGCGCCGAAGATGCCCGTAATCTGTGGGTACTTACGCGCCCCGAGCACGACGCCGAGGAGACTTTGATTGATCACGGCCGTCGGGCCGCCGCCTTGTGCGACCAGGGCCCTGCCGGTTGAGAGATTCACGCTGCGCTCCCCCTTCCCATTTGTCGTTTTTAGTGGCCGCTATTCATGCGCCCTTCGCTCACTTCTGAAACTCGGCGTGGTACTCTTGCAGCGTTCGAACGGAGGACTGCTGCTCGTTGATGGCGCGGAGGCCTTCGACCCCGGCCCTGGCGGCGGCGAGTGTCGTCATGATGGGCAGACCGTGCTCGAGCGCGCCGCGCCGAATCGCGAGTTCGTCGAATTTCGATTGCATGCCGAGGGGCGTGTTGATGATCCAATGCACTTCGCCGTTAATCATGAGGTCGACGACGTTTGGCCTGCCCTCCCCCACTTTGAAGACATCTTCGACGGCAAGCCCCTGGCTGCGGAGGTATTCGGCGGTGCCCTTCGTGGCCACGATGCCGAAGCCCAGGTCACTGAGGTCCTTCGCGAGCGAGCCCATCTTCGGTTTGTCGTTGTCGTTGAGGCTCAGGAAGACTTTGCCTTCCGTGGGCACGCGGTTCCCGGCGGCGATTTGGCTCTTGGCGAAGGCCGCGCCCATATTACGGTCGATTCCCATGACTTCGCCGGTGCTGCGCATTTCGGGCCCAAGGAGAATGTCGACCCCGGGAAATTTCATGAAGGGCAGGACGACTTCCTTGGCGCAGACGTACTTGGGCTCGGGATCGGCCGTAATACCGAGCTGCTTGAGCGTCTTTCCGGCCATGACGCGCGCGGCGATCTTGGCGAGAGGCAGGCCAACCGCCTTGCTCACGAAGGGGACCGTCCGCGAAGCGCGGGGATTGACTTCGATGATATAGATTTCGTCGTCGCGCACGGCGAATTGCACGTTCATCAGGCCGACCACGTTCAATTCCAGCGCCAGCGCGCGCGTTTGCGCTTTGATCCGCTCCAGAATTTCGGCGTCGGTGTCGTGCGGCGGAAGGATGCAGGCACTGTCCCCGGAGTGAATGCCGGCTTCTTCAATGTGCTGCATGATGCCCGCGACGATCACGTCGGTCCCATCGCAAAGGGCATCCACATCGAACTCCGTCGCGGCCTCGATAAATTTATCGATCAGAATCGGATGCTCAGGCGAGGCCTCCACGGCAAATTTCATGTAATGCCCTAGCGAATCGCGATCGTAAACGATCTCCATTGCGCGTCCGCCCAGCACGAACGAGGGCCGGACCACGACGGGATACCCGATGCGCCCGGCGACCTCGGCGGCCTCTTCCGCTGAAGTCACGGTCTCGTTCGTCGGTTGCTTCAACCCAAGTTTCTGGACGAGTTCGCGGAATCGTTTACGATCTTCCGCGCGATCGATACTGTCGGGCGACGTGCCGATGATGGGCGCGCCGGCTTCTTCGAGGGCCTTCGCAAGATTGAGCGGCGTCTGCCCGCCGAATTGGACGATCACGCCCTTGGGTTTCTCGCGATCGACGATGTTGAGGACGTCTTCGAGGGTTACGGGTTCGAAGTAGAGGCGGTCGGAGGTGTCGTAGTCCGTCGAGACGGTTTCCGGATTGCTGTTGACCATGATCGTCTCGTAGCCGTCTTCCTTGAGCGCGAATGCGGCGTGTACGCAGCAGTAATCGAATTCGATCCCCTGGCCGATCCGGTTCGGCCCGCCGCCGATGATCATGATCTTCTCTTTGTCCGAATCGCGCACCTCGTCCTCTTCGCCGTAGGTCGAGTAGTAATACGGCGTGTAGGCTTCGAATTCGGCCGCGCAGGTGTCGGCGAGCTTATAGGTGGGCACGATGCCCTCCTTGAGCCGCAGCGCGCGCACGTCTGACGGATCCATCTCCCAGAGATGGCCCAGTTGCCAGTCGGAAAAGCCGAACTTCTTCGCGCGCAGCAACGTGTCGCCTCCTTGGGGCCCCGACGCGCGCAGAGCGGATTCCTCCTCAACGATCTCGCGCATGTTGCGCAAGAACCATGCATCGATGCCCGTCGCCTCGTGGATCTCCTCGACGGTCGCGCCCACGCGCAACGAATCGGCGATTTGCAGCACGCGGTGCGCCGAGGGCCGGCTAATCTTGGCGAGGAGGGCCTCCTTTTGCGCAGCGAGTGGGCCGCCGTTGGACGCGACCTCGTCTTTTCCGTCCGCACCCAATCCGTAGCGCCCGATTTCCAGTCCGCGAATGGCCTTTTGCAACGACTCCTTGAAGGTGCGGCCGATACTCATCGTCTCTCCCACGCTCTTCATCTGAACGGTGAGCAGGTCTTCGGAGCCGGGGAATTTCTCGAAGGCCCATCGCGGAATTTTCGTGACGACGTAATCGATGGTGGGCTCGAAGGACGCGGGAGTTTTTCGGGTGATGTCGTTGGGGATTTCATCCAGCGTGTAGCCGACGGCGAGTTTTGCGGCGATCTTCGCGATGGGGAATCCCGTCGCCTTCGAGGCGAGTGCGGAGCTGCGCGAGACGCGAGGGTTCATCTCGATGGCGATCATGCGGCCTGTTTCGGGCTCGGTAGCGAACTGGATGTTCGAGCCGCCCGTATCGACGCCTATCTCGCGGATGATCGCGATGGCGGCGTTGCGCATGCGCTGGTATTCCTTGTCGCTCAGGGTTTGTACGGGTGCAACGGTGATGCTGTCGCCCGTGTGCACGCCCATGGGATCGAAATTCTCGATGCTGCAGACGATCACGACGTTGTCGTTTCGGTCGCGCATCACCTCGAGCTCGAATTCCTTCCAGCCGATAACGGATTCCTCGATCAGCACTTCGCGGACCGGACTCGCGAGGAGGCCGTGCTTGACCGCGTGCTCGAACTCGACGCGGTTGAACGAGATGCCCGCGCCCGACCCGCCGAGGGTGAACGCGGGCCGTATCACCGCTTTGAACCCGAGCTCTTCGCCGATCTCCAGCGCGCGCTCGGGCACGAGGCCCCGCTCGGTCAGCGCTTCGAATTCGGCGGCATCATCCACGCGCACCACGAGGCTGTGCGGGATATCTATCCCGATTCGCCGCATAGCGGCGCGAAACTGGCCGCGGTCCTCGGCCTTCTCGATGGCCTCTAGTTTGGCGCCGATGAGCTCGACCCCGAATTTTTCTAAAACGCCGGATTTGGCCAGGTCTACAGACAAGTTGAGTCCTGTCTGGCCGCCTACGGTAGGCAGGAGGGCGTCGGGCCGTTCGCGTTCGATGATCTGGCTTAGGGCCTCGACCGTTAGCGGTTCGATATAGGTGCGATCGGCGGTGTCCGGATCGGTCATAATGGTCGCCGGGTTGCTGTTGACGAGGACGACCTCGTAGCCCTCTTCACGAAGGGCCTTGCAGGCCTGTGTGCCCGAATAATCGAATTCGCAGGCCTGGCCGATAACGATCGGGCCCGATCCAATCAGCAGAATCTTTTTGATGTCCGTCCGCTTTGGCATGTTTCGCGCCGCTTGGCGTTCTCCCTGCAGTGCATCCATGCTCCGGGTCGGGTGCAATTCACCCCTGCGAAGATCGAGACGTGTCCAGGAGGCTTAGGCGTCCACTCGGCGTCGCGCACTTCGATTGAGCAGACGCATCCTCGGTCGCAGCCCTGCTAGCTCCTCCACGAGGAGGCTAGATGAAACTGAGCATCGGCGCAGAGGCGTGCCCTAACGCGATATCTCAAGTATTTCCAATTTCAGGTCGCCGGCGGGAATTTTCGCGACCACCGTTTCGCCTATCGACTTGCCGAGAAGCGCCTGGCCTACCGGCGACTTCGTCGAAATCTTCCCGGCCGCCATGTCGGCCTCGACGGGACTGACCAGTTGATAGGTGACTTCTTTCTGCGTGTTCTTGTTCAGGACCCTAACGCTCGAGCCGATGTATGCCTTGTCCGAATCGATCTCTTGGCCGTCGAGCACGACTGCCCGCGCGACCTTGTCTTCGATGTCCCGAATCCGCGCGTGCAGGTGTGCTTGGGCTTCTTTGGCGGCATGGTACTCCGCATTCTCGCTCAGATCGCCGAGCTCGCGAGCGTGTCCGATGGTCTCGGCGATGCGCATCCGCTCCGTCTTCATCGAAGCTAACTCGGCCTTCAATCTGTCGAGGCCTTCCTTTGTGACGTAAATCATTTCGGTCATGGCAGTTACGTAGATCCGGACCGGAAATCAATCCAAAAAAAGCGGCTGCCACTCAGGCCAGCCGCACTAAGATGAGACGCATTATAGCAAAACAACGTATAGCAGCCAAATGGAGCTGAATACCGTGATCTTGTCTCTTGATATAATAAAAATGCTGAAAACGCGCCGATTTTGCAAGAATTAAATTTGCGTGGTAAAATTCAATTGTTCCGTGACTTAGCGGGGAAGGTTCACCTTGCATACCATCATTCAGCATATCGAAGAGCATCTCGCGCTCTACGTTGTGGCCGCGGTCTTCGGCGCGCCCGTGCTATATCTGTTTCGCAGGCAGTCCCTACCTGTTATCTATCACAGTATCGAATACATCATCTACTGCGTCCTCTTCCACTATTTCACCGGCGGTGTCATGCGTTTAATGTCGTGGTATCGGTCCGAGACCTCGTTCAGAAACACCGACGGCTCCTTAGCGAAAGATTTCACGCCGTTTACGACGCCGTTGAATCTGCATTTCTGGGAGAAGGAACTTTATCACCCACAGTGGTTTTTTTATGTCGAAGCCGTCGTGGCCATGCTGCTCCTGTACGTGGTGATATTCATCCGGCCTGCGCGTTTTAAGCGTAACGTCTACAGAGGTAGAACGGAAAAGCCCGAGAAGACGAAGAAGACCTCTGTCAGAGAACCGGGGCTGGCGTCGCGCATGCGCACGGACGCACAGCGCGCCCGTCTCCGGAAGATTCGCGGCAACCAGTAACCGCTCGCCCGGCAGGGTCCTCCACTTCAACGCGCTTAGCCGGTCTATTCACTCCCTTCGCTGCGTACTGAGTATCGTTATTCCTGTTCAGGCTTGGCCTCGCGGGTCATGAGTTCGGTGATGGCCTCGCGCGGGTCGGCGCCCTCGAAGAGCACGCGGTAAACCTGCTCAGTAATGGGCATCTCAACGCCGTGTTTGCGTGCGAGCGCCCGAGCCGATTTAGTCGTCCGTACACCTTCTGCGACCATCGGCGACGCTGCCGTGGCTTCTTCCATGGATTCTCCCTGCGCGATGCGTTCTCCGAGGGCATGGTTGCGTGAATGGGCGCTTGTGCAGGTTACGATGAGGTCGCCTATGCCGCTCAGCCCGGCGAAGGTGCGCAAATCGGCGCCCATCGCAGCGCCAAGGCGCGACATCTCGGCGAGGCCGCGGGTGATCAGCGCCGCGCGTGCATTGTCGCCCAGACGAAGCCCGTCGCATACACCCGCCGCGATGGCGATGACGTTTTTCAGCGCGCCCCCCAGTTCGACGCCGAGGACGTCGGGCGTCGTGTACACGCGGAAGGTGGGACTTCGAAAGGCATGCTGCACGACTTCGCAGGCCGCGAGGTCTTCCCCGGCTGCGCACACGGTACAGGGCAGGTCCCGCGCCACCTCCTCGGCGTGGCTCGGTCCGGACAAGACCACGACGGTGCGTGCGCGGCCGGCTTCGCGGATGACCTGGTCCATGGTCATGAGCGTCTCGTTCTCGATCCCCTTGGCGACACTCACGTGGATGGTCGTGCCGGAGAAGGGATGCTCCTGAACGGCCGTGCGCATGACGTGCGACGGCACGGCCAGAACGGCCATCTCAGCGTTGGGGTTGGTATCGGTCGATACCTCTATCGACTCCGGAATTTTAACTCCGGGCAGGAAGATGGGACTCTGGCGGGTCTCGCGTAGTGCATCCGGCCCGTCTTCTTCGCGGCACCAGATTCGCACTTCGTGACCGTTTATGGCCAGCAGGCGGGCCAGCGCCAGCCCCCAGCTTCCCGCGCCTACAACCTGAATTAGCATGCGTATCGGCCCAGCTTCTATTTTAGGCGACGAGGTATGAGTCTAGGCGGTCCGCGTAGAAGGCCCAGGTCTTCCGCAGGCCCTCTTCCAGGGTCGTCTTGGGCCGCCAACCGGTCAGTTGCTTAATTCGGGCGTTCGAGATGGACACGTCCCCGACATCCATGGACTTCCAACCGTCGGGCCAGGGCACCTTCTTCACCTGCCCTCGCCCGACGACGGACACGAGCCTGCGCGCGAACTCGGCGATCGAGTATTCCTCGTCGCCCGCCATGAACACTACGCGCCCGAGCGCCGCGTCATGGACAGCGAGCGTTAGAATCGCGTCCACGCAATCCTCGACGAACAGGGCGTTGCGGCGCTGGTCGCCCTTGCCGTAGATCGTCAGGTCCTTGCCCTGCAACGCGAGGCCGATGAAAAAGTTTAGGACGCCTCCGTCGCTACTCTTGATGTTCGCGCGCGGGCCGTAAACATTGGCTAACCGGACGACGGAAGTGCGCAGGCCGTGCGCCCGATGATAGATCAGATGGTATTTTTCCGCGGCGCTCTTGTTTGCCGAATAGATGTCGAGCGGGAACTCCGGGTGCATCTCGTCGATTGGCTCGTGCAGCATGGGACCGCATTGGGTGCTGGTGCCGACATACACAACGCGCGCCTTCGAGCCGCTGCCGCGCAAAGCCTCCAAGATGTTCATGGTTCCCTTGCAATTAATGTCAATATCGAGAAAGGGATCCTCCAATGAATAAGCGTGCGAGGTGTGCCCCGCGCAGTTGATTATAAAGTCCTGTTCGATCACAACGGGGTTCACGAGCGTGAAATCCCGAATGTCGTTGATGATGATTCGGACCCTGTTCTCGAAGCCCGCGAGGTTCGCCCGGTTCCCCCCGCCGTGATTGATGAGGGAATCGAGGACAGTGACTTTCGCGCCGAGTTCAACACAGCGAATGGCGAGCGTGCTCCCGATGAAGCCGAGGCCACCCAATATCAGCACGCGCTTCCCGCGCAGCGCCGCTTCCACCGGCTTGTTCAAAGTCGGTCCCCCATTAAGACGGTCTGAGAGCATTTCCCCTGATGCCTCGAACAAGAGGATACACAAAGGGGGTGGTGTGGAGCCAGGTGCGCCAGAAAAAGAGGAAGGCCGGGTCGCAGCATGGCGGCGCGACCCGGCCCTTATCCCCTCCCCAGGGCATAACAGAGAAGGAAAGCGACTGGTTGTCCGGCTTTTCGGCGGCTGGACAATCAAAGTCAAGCATTCACTGCCAGGGTAGTGGCAAGCGCTATGCCAGACT
>JASJYE010000437.1 GCA_030123645.1 Candidatus Hydrogenedentota bacterium
GGGAGGGCCAAGTTCCACCTTGGCCGAAACGAGAGGGCGACTCGTGCGCCTCCGGCGCAGCATACCCCCGAGCTCAAACTTCAATTCTCATCCTGAAGGCAGTGAAGAATCTCCTCCATAGGGACATCACCGGGCTTAAGAGATCCTTCCCTTCGCTCAGTATGACAGCGTATCATCCTCATTCGTGCAATTGGAGAACGCTAACAACACTGATAAGCGCAGGGACGAAAGCAGTGCAGCCCAGGGAGAAAGACCGGCGTCGGATAGTTACCGGAGCATCAGACTCGGGCAGCCCCGGAGGGGCGAAAGAATTGTAGCCCAGGGCGTAAGCCCTGGGTCACGAACCGCAACACCAACGGAAAGCCCCGGAGGGGCGGCAGAATCGCAGGCTTACCAAACAACTGATTTCAATCCGACATGAAATCGGACTCACAAATACATGTCGCAAAACCCTGAATCCAAACCCATCATCGTCCTCGATTTCGGCGCGCAGTATTCGAAACTGATCGCGCGGCGGGTGCGCGAGGCGAATGTATTTAGTCTGATCCTGCCGTACACCGCGTCCGTGGACGAGATCCGGGGACACGACCCCTCGGCGATTATCCTGAGCGGCGGACCCTCCAGCGCCCACGCCGGCGGCGCGCCGAAATGCGAGCACGGCGTCTTCGAACTCGGCATCCCCATCCTCGGCATTTGTTACGGCGCGCAGCTCATGGCCCAGGAACTCGGCGGCGAAGTCCAACCCGCCGAGAAACGTGAATACGGCATCGCCCACCTGACCCACACCGACGCGACTGGCCTGCTGGCCGGCATGGATCCGCAGACCCAGGTCTGGATGAGTCACGGCGACCTCGTCACCCAACTCCCCAGCGGATTCGAGGCCATCGGCCAGACCGAAAACTGCCCCTACGCCGCCTTCGCCAACCCCGCGGCAAAAATGTACGCCGTCCAATTCCACCCCGAAGTCATCCACACACCCCAAGGCGCGAAAATCTTCGCCAACTTCGTCCACGCCATCGTCGGCCACGACGCCTCGTGGACCATGGGCTCCTTCGTCGACATGGAAGTCGAGAAAATTCGCGAGACCGTCGGCCAAAAGCGCGTCCTCCTCGGACTCTCCGGCGGCGTCGATTCCTCCGTCGCCGCCGCGCTCATTCACAAGGCCATCGGCGACCAGCTCACCTGCGTCTTCGTCAACAACGGCCTCCTCCGCAAAGGCGAGCCCGAGATGGTTCAGCAAGTCTTCCGCGATAACTTCCACATCGACCTGCGCTACGTCGACGCCGAGCTGCGCTTCCTCACCGCCCTCGAAGGCATCACGGAGCCCGAAGAAAAACGCAAGATCATCGGCGGCCTCTTCATCGACGTCTTCGAAGAAGAAGCCACCCAGCTCGGCCACATGGATTTCCTCGCCCAGGGAACGCTCTACCCCGACGTCATCGAATCCACCTCCGCCACCGGCGGCCCCTCCGCCACCATCAAGTCGCACCACAACGTCGGCGGCCTCCCCGAAAAAATGAACATGGAACTCCTCGAACCCCTCCGCGAACTCTTCAAAGACGAAGTCCGCGCGCTCGGCCGCGAACTCGGCCTGCCCGCCGACGTCGTCAACCGCCACCCCTTCCCCGGGCCCGGCCTCGGCGTGCGCTGCATCGGCGCGATCACCAAGGCGCGCCTCGACACCCTCCGCGAGGCCGACGCCATCTTCATCGACGAGATCGCGAAGGCCGGCCTCTACGGCGACATCTGGCAGGCCCTCGTCGATCTGCTGCCCGTCCGTTCCGTCGGCGTCCAAGGCGACGAACGCACCTACGAAGAAGTTTGCAGCCTCCGCGCCGTCACCTCCGAAGACGCCATGACCGCCGACTGGTACCGCTTTCCCCCCGACGTTCTCGCCCGCTGCGCCAACCGCATCTGCAACGAAGTCCCCCGCATCAACCGAGTCCTCTACGACATCACCAGCAAACCCCCGGGGACGATTGAGTGGGAATAGTGCTGAAAATATGAATATATTCATATCTATACATTAAATGCGCTAGTAATTGAGACTATGTTCGTTATAGCTCACAATCTTTTGAACCGCTCTCTAAATAATCTATCTCTTGCTATTGAAGATCTGTAAAGTTTGGTGTAAAGTGACGTTATGAAGCGAACGCTTGATCCGCTCTTCCTTCCCCGATCTCCTCTAGTGCTAGTTATAGCTCAAGTCAGGATTTCGACAATTCTTAAGATGGAAGACTACGTGCCTGATGTTCAAGAGGCATTGAGAAAGAAAGGGTATCCCGAATACAAGTATGAAGAGGGAGCCGAAGTTACTGTTAGCGGTAATCAGATAATATCCAAACGTACTCAAAGATGGTTTTTTCTCAACGCAAGCAACACAGATGCAGTAATTCTGTCTACAGATTTTGTAGCTCTAAGTACTACCGAATACAAGAAGTTTGAAGACTTTTCTTCGTCACTGGAGGATGTTCTGGCTTGTATAAATGGCGTAGTG
>JASJYE010000438.1 GCA_030123645.1 Candidatus Hydrogenedentota bacterium
CTCTTTTCTTAACCGCACAAACACCGCAACGGCCTCTCTTGCTTTTCTTTGTGTTTTGTGCGACTTTCCGGTTCAATCTCACATGCCTTGTGATTCTATGACAGGGCTCAATATCCTGCTCATCATGTTAATCATGTTAATCCTGTCGAAAAAAAGATTTCGGTGTAGCAACCTTTAAGTGACTGTGACACAAGAAGTGCGAGTTTTCGGGAGGGAGAGTATTCTTGAACCCCGCCCTGGAATATGGGCGCCACAGCTACGCTCGTTCTGTCGCTCGACTCACCTGCCCGTGTAGACCGGTTTGCGCTTCTCCAGAAACGATGCCTGCGATTCCTCCGCATCCTTAGGCGTTTGTGCGGTGAGGCGCCCGGCGAGCGTCTCGAATCCCGTCGAGGCCGCAAAGCCCGCTTCCAGGGCTTTATGTACGGTGCGCTTGGTCGCTCGGACCGCACCCGGCGGAAGCTCGCAAATGCGAGCCGCAATCTCCCGGGCCGTAGGCATGAGCTCGTCCGGCGCAACCAGCCGGTCCAGCAATCCCAGCCGGTACGCCTCCTCCGCATCGATCCGGCGGCTCGTAAGAAGTAGATCCAAAGCCCGCCCCGACCCAATAATCCGGGGAAGCAGAAACGACATTCCGCTCTCCGGAGGCAGATTGCGCTCCGAGAAAACGGTCACGAATCGGGCATTCTCCGAGCCTACCCGCAGGTCGCAACACAGCGACAAGGCAAAACCCGCGCCGGCCGCAACGCCGTTGACCGCCGCTATCATAGGCTTGTCGATGCCATAAAGCGCCTTGCCCTGCCGGCTCACCCACGTTTCCTCATCGAGCCGCTCGTTCAGCGGCCTGTTCTCGTCCCGCACCGGAGCTGGCCCTTTCCCCACATCCGCGCCTGAACAAAACCCGCGGCCCGCCCCTGTCCAGATGATCACCCAAACATCGTCATCCTGTTGAACCTCCTCACAGAGCGTGAGAATATCCAAATGGGTCTGTGGGTCGATGGCGTTCAACCGCTCCGGTTTGTTAAGGGTGATAGTGGCGGTATGCGCCTCGCGGTCCACTTCATAAACAAGATGCTCGAATTCCATGGCCCCTCCTTCCTTGCACTAAGCCAAGATTCCCCGCATGGACCTGTGCGGCCGCGCATCCCGGCTCTCAGCAAGTCCTTCAGATTCACGCAGAGTACAATAGCTCCAGGCACAAGAAAAAGCAAAGGACCTGCGCCGCGTTCTCGCTTGGACCGGAGACGTAATTGCAGATGCCGACCCTTCTATTTGAATCACCAGCCGGTTTCTGATTAACTCCACAAAGATCATCATCACAATCATAATTAGATCGTCGCGGATATATTTTCGCACCCCCACGGATCGTCGTGGATACATTTTCGCACCCACCAGAGCCGAGATACAGATTTGGTTAACCTCGACAAGGTCAAAGCGCACTCAAGCAGCTTGCCGTCCGAGATTGTCCTCGATGTCGACAACTTAACCACCGAATTCCAGACACCCGACGGCGTCGGCCGGGCTGTCGACGCGATTTCCTTCAACATCCACCGGGGTGAAACCCTCGGCATCGTCGGAGAGTCCGGCTGCGGCAAGAGCGTCACCGCGCTCTCCATCTTGCGCCTGGTGCCAAGCCCGCCCGGCAACATCGTCGAGGGCAGCGTCCGGCTCGGCGATGTCGATCTCATGCAGCTCCCAGAACGCCAGATGCGCGACGTGCGCGGCAACGACATCTCGATGATTTTTCAAGAGCCCATGACCTCGCTCAACCCTGTGCTCACCATCGGCTACCAGATCGCCGAGACAATAAGGCGGCACGAAGGGATACAACGCTCGGAGTCGAAGGCGCGCGCGGTCGAGATGTTGGATCTGGTCCAGATCCCTGCGCCAGCGCGCCGGGCACGGGAGTATCCCCATCAACTCTCGGGCGGCATGCGCCAGCGCGCAATGATTGCGATGGCGCTGTCGTGCAATCCTCGCGTGCTGATCGCCGACGAACCTACCACTGCGCTCGATGTCACCATTCAGGCCCAGGTGCTCGATCTGATCCGGGAACTGCAGCAGCGCCTAGGCACCGCTGTGATTCTCATCACCCACGATCTCGCCGTGGTGGCGGAGACGGCGCAGCGGGTGATTGTGATGTACGCCGGGCGCAAGGTAGAAGAGGCCATGGTCGATGCGCTCTTCGCCGATGCGCAGCACCCCTATACGCGTGGATTATTGGCGTCGATGCCGCGATTGGGCGCCAGCGCAGGCGATTCGGCATCGGCGCGGGCCCGGCTGGCCGAGATTCCAGGCATCGTGCCGCCGTTAACCGGCGTGCCGAGCGGATGCGCCTTCGCACCGCGGTGCGCGCAAGCAACCGAGCAGTGCACCGCGGAACAACCTCCCCTGGAGGCGAAGCGACCCGGCCACTGGGCGGCGTGCTGGCATGCCGATAAGGTCGGCGTATGAGCGACGCCCCTGTATTGGAGGTACGGAACCTCAAGAAG
>JASJYE010000080.1 GCA_030123645.1 Candidatus Hydrogenedentota bacterium
CATTTGCCCGCGGGACACTTGCCCTGGACGTGGGCGTCGAATTCTTCGCGGAAGTATTTTAGCGAGGTCAGCACCGGATTAGGCGCTGTTTTGCCGAGGCCGCACAGACTCTGATCTTTGACGACGTGTGCCAGTTCCTCGAGCAGCTCGAGGTCGCTTTCTTTACCTTTGCCCTCGGTTAGGCGCGTCAGCATTTCGAGCATGCGTTTGGTGCCGATGCGGCAGGGGGCGCATTTTCCGCACGATTCCAATTGGGTAAAGGACAGAAAGTAGCGGGCGATTTCTACGATGCAGTCCGAATCGTCGAGGACCACCATGCCGCCGGACCCCATCATGGCGCCGACTTCTGAAAGGGCTTCGTAATCCACACGCGTATGGCCCAACGAGGCGGGGATGCAGCCGCCCGACGGGCCACCGACCAGCACGGCCTTGAATGCCCCGCCGCCCTCGATGCCGCCGCCGATGTCGTCGATGATCTCGCGGATTGTGATTCCCATGGGCACTTCAATCAGACCGCCGTTCTTGATTTTGCCCGCGAGGGAGAAGACCTTCGTGCCTTTGCTTTTCTCTGTGCCAAAGGCGGCGAAAGCGTCGGCGCCATTGCGCACAATCCAGGGCACGAGCGAAAAGGTCTCCGTATTGTTGATCAGCGTCGGGCACCCGTAGAGGCCTGACTGCGCCGGATAGGGCGGGCGATGGGATGGGAAGCCACGGCGTCCTTCCACCGAAGCCATCAGCGCGGTTTCTTCACCGCAGACGAATGCGCCCGCCGCCTTCATCACATGTAGATGCAGGGAATGGCCGCTGCCAAGAATGTCGTCGCCCAAGTAACCGGCCTCCTCGCAAAGGCGGATCGCTTCTTCCACGCGCCGGACCGCCAGCGGATACTCGGCACGAATGTAGAAGAGGCCTTTCTCAGCGCCAACGGCAATCGAAGCGATGAGCATGCCCTCGATGACGCGGTAGGGATACGACTCCAGGATCATCCGATCCATGAAGGCCCCGGGATCGCCCTCGTCACCGTTGCAGATGATGTACTTCGGATCACCCGCCGCTTCATGCACCGCCTTCCATTTGATCCCCGTGGGAAACCCCGCGCCTCCACGTCCGCGGAGCCCGCTACGCAAAATAACTTCCGTGATTTGTTCCGGCCTAACCTGTTCCGGCCTAACCTGCTCCGGCGTAATTTGGTCCGGGCGAAGTTGCGCTTCGAGGTCTGCGTGGGTCGCCGGGGCGGTTTTGGAGGCAGGCAGGCATTTCCGCAAGGCCTCGAAACCGCCGCGTCGCCGATACTCGTCGAGGTCCGTCGGGGCCAACTCCCCGCAGTGCTCCGTCGCGAGCCGGCGCTGCTTGCCGAGAAAGGCAGCGACGGGTTCGTCGCGCACGTCGATGGCGTGCCGTTCGACTACGCCCCGGTCATCGTCCGAATAGAGCCCGTCAAGCCATCGCGCGAAGGATGCGCGAAGGCGCAGCACGGAGTTTCGCGGTTTGAAGTGACGCGTGACGATGCCCGGCACGTCTTGGGCTTGTACGTTGGCGTAAAGTTGCGCCGGACTCCCGGGCAGAACCACTTCCAGGAGGGGGGTCCGGTGGCACATGCCCACGCAGCTTACGTGCTTCACGCGGACATCGGATTCGATGAAGGCCAAGGCCTCTTCCAGAGCCTGCCGCACCTTCTCGCTGCCCCCCGCAACGCAGCACGAACCCAGGCCGACGCGGATTTCGCCCGCGGCCCAGTCCAGATCGGTCTTCCGTTCGCGGGGATGTCTCTTGCCGTTTGTATCGTGTTCGAGGAAGCTCTTGATGATGTTGGGCACGGCATCGGGGCGAACGTGGCCATAGGTTACGTCATCAATCTGAATCGCGGGCGCTCGTGTGCAACAGCCCAGGCAGGCCACTCTTTGCAGCGTGAACAGGCCCTCGGCGTCCGTATCTTCCCCCGGGCTCAAACGCAGTTTCCTGACGATGGCGTCGTAGACCCCCAGCGCTCCCTTCACGTGGCAGGCCGTGCCGTCGCAGAGGCTGATGATGTGGCGGCCAGCCGGGGTGCGGCGGAATTGGGAGTAGAAGGTGGCGACACCCTCGATGGAAGCCGGGGTGATTTCGGTGAGTGCACAGACGCGTTCGAGGGCCGCATCCGGCAGGTACTGGTAGCGGGTCTGGATGGCTTGAAGAATGGGAATAACAGCATCGGGACGGCGCCCATTCTCGGCTACGATCTGGTCGATGTCGTCGATGTCGAGTACTTCAGGCATAGGGCTATTCAATGCAGTAGAGGTGCGCCGTTGTGCGCACGTAGATTCGGCCATCCATAAACGCCGGCGTGGCGAATGTCTCCTCACCGATGGCCCTCGTGGCGATCTCTTCGTATTCAGCGCCCGCCCGGACGATGTACATCGTGCCTTCCTTATCAAGGATGTAGAGGCGATCGCCTACCAGCACAGGCGATGAGTAAAACCCGGCGTCACTCACTTCCTCGACCCACTTTTCCTCGCCGGATGCGGCGTCGAGGCAGACCAACTCACCATACGACGTGGCGAAATAAAAGCGTTCCCCGTCGCCGACCGGGCTGGATATTTCCGGGAGCAGATTATCGTACTCCCATAGGATCTCCGTCTGGATCGCGTCTGCGGATCCGGTCAGTTGGATGGCGGATGCCATGGCGTACTCGTTTGCGGCAAAGACTATGCCGTTGCTATAGGCGGGCGACGGGGCGACCTCGCCGCCCAAACAGTCCTGCGACCAAAGCAGCTTGCCCGACGCCGCATCATAGGCGTCGACGTCCTCCTCGGAGCACAGAATCACTTGGACGCCGTAGGGCGTGTGGGCGAGGATGGGCGATGCCCACGAAATCCAGTCGCGTTTCTTGACCCAGGCGGTCTCGCCGGTGGGCGCGTCAAGGGCGAGCAGTTTTCCCTCCTCTACTTGATCGAGTTGCACGTAAATCAGGCCCCCATACGCCAACAAGGAGGACGAATGCCCGTAATGATTGTCCGAAATGCCGAGGTTCCGCCCCCATACCAGGTTGCCGTCGAAATCATACGAGACGATGTCCTTATTCGAGAAAATGGCGAAGACCTGGTCGCCGTGCACGACCATGGTGGGGGCGGCATAGCTCGTTTCCGCATTTACGAAAGGCGATTCGGCGGGCGTGTCTTCAAAGGGCTCTAGGGTGCGCTTCCAGCGCAGCTCGCCTGTCTCCGTATCGAAACAGTACACCTCACGGGTCTGTTCATCCGCGCCCGAAAGAAACAGCCGCGTGCCCCAGACTACGGGCGAACTGGTCCCAGGGAGCGGCACCTCGGCCTTCCACCGAATACCCCGTCCCTCTTCCACGTCCCAATCCAGCGGAGCGTTCGTAAAGTGCGCCTGGCCGGATGAACCGGGGCCCCGGAAGCTCGGCCAATTCAGTTGCATCGCGTCCCACGTAGGGTATTCCTTTGCGACGGCGATTGGCGGCTCGATCCCATCGACGCCACCGTCCAATGTGACTTGTGCGCTCGAGGCATTGAGGCCCGCAGCAGCCGGGGCGGCCACCAGGCTCTCGGTCAACAGCGAGACCAGCAGACCTCCGGCAAGAAGCGTGACGCCCCCCCACGTGATCAGCCGGCGAGACTGCGCATAGGCCAGAAACTCTCTATCGGCGGTAGGCACCTCGGCGAGTTCGGGTAGCTCCGGCTTCCACCGAATCATGTTCTTGAAGGCGATGAGGAAGACGCACACGCCTACAAGCAATAGGCCGGCGCCCACACGAAGATGGTTTTGGCTGGCGAAAAATGCCTTGCGGGTCAGTAGATCCAGTTCTTCTATGCGCTTGGCCAAGGCATCGTCTTGTTCTGGAAGCTCTGAGTATTCGATGCGCATCTGGGTGATCATTTCGTTGTCGATAGGGTCCACGGCCCTGATTTGAAGATAGTTCACGGCCAAGAGGACAAAGACGATGACGGAGAAGATGCCGGACACGACGGTGACGGCCGTTGAAAGGCGCCACATGAAATCGCTCTTTTCGAACTCCCGCTTTTCCAACATCAGGTGGTCGCCCCAGCCTCTTCCACCGGGCAGTAGGGATAGCAGCGACCGCAGCTAAAGCACGTTTCCTTATGTGGGGTAAAGATATCGCGCTTCTTCACGATAGATAGGCCGATAAGTTTGAGACAGATGATCAATGCCATGAATGCGCCGAGCCAGGCCCCGCCCTTTTTGAAACTCCCGCGAATCGCCAGGGCCTCTGCGTGAAGCTCTGCCGTGGTCTGGTCGCCGGCGCGGAATGTCTCACTCTCAAGGATTTCTTCCTGGTAGATGGCCAAGTCCTCCGCCGCGACGCGCTCGCTAAGTTGGACCGTCGGGTGCAGACGCGACAGGGGCTCGTGCATCATGTAGCCTCCGAAGGCACCCGCCAAGATGATGGCCGGCGAAAGAAAGACGTATGCACGTATGCGCCGCTTGCCCGTCTCAGGATCTTCCACGAGGTGCTCGGGTGTCGGCATGTCAATCGCGTTGTACGGGCACGAATCTTCGCAAAGTCGACACGATACACAGGGCGACGGGGGGATATCAAGATGCCACTTCGAGAAGCGCGACATCCAGCCCAGAAGCACGCCATAGGGACAGAGAAACCGGCAATATGGCCGGGCCACGAACACCCCGAGAAGGAGTATGGCGCCGCCGGCCAGGAGCATATTGAAACTGTGCCCCATGCGCCAAATCCCAACGAAGGGATCGTAGCGGCAGATCAAGAAGCCTGCCCCTGTTGCAACGCCCAGGGTCGCAAGCCCGAGATAGAGGTACTTACCGAGGCCCAGGACACGCTCTAGGGCGGGCGATATGCGAATGGGGGCGATCGCGACAAGTTCCTGCATGGCCCCCAGGGGGCAAACCGAAGCACAGAATACACGGCCAAAGAATAACGAAAAGAGAAGCGGCAAAACGAAAAAGGAGACAATTATCGCGGAGACGCCGACGTCGGGAATGAAAGTAGCGGCCATGACGTTCTGCGTCGACCCCACGGGACAGATGCAGCCTCTGCGGTAGAAGCCAAAGAACGCGACGGAAAATATACTCAGCAAGAAGAGCCCGCGCCGGGACCGCGACTTGAACACGAACCACGTGGCCAGAGACAGGGCGCCAAACAGAATCACCGTGTCCCACCAGCCAAAGCCCGCCGCCGGCGGCGGGTTGTAGAGGTCCGGAAGGCCGTACGGCGTCTGGAAATCCGGCGGTGGAAACTTGAGTTCAATGGCGCCGGCTCCCGTCGCAGACAAGAGGACGGCGCCAAGGACGAGTATGGCCAGCTTAGTCTTCATCATATGGTCGTCGACTTATCTCCGGTGAGATAAATGTAGGGCTGCGAAGCCGGTACTTCGCTCCATGCGTCCGACGGACAAGCCTTCGCAATCGAGCACTCATTACAATTGATGCAGACGTCTTGTCTGTTCTGCAAGTAAAATGAGGCGTTACCGAATACCAGGCACGCGTTCACGCACTTCGCACAACCAATACACAGGTCCTCGTCGATGAGGTATTCGTAATAGGGGTGTTCGATATACGCCCGTTTGGTGGCGGCCGTCGGGCACAATTGGTCCCCGGCGCCCGTGCCACGGGCGCGGGACCCCGGCTGGAGATACCCGAAGCAAAGGTCGCAATACCCGCAGATGTTGAACTGATTCATACATTTGACCGACGAGGGATTTAGTACGCAGTGCGTTGTGCATCGGCCGCACTGGGTGCACTTGTTCGGGTCAAGCTGCCAAACCGTGCCTTCCGTCTTTTCACCGACCGCGCCCCACGCCGCACCCGTAAAGGCCAGCGCCGCCGTACCCCGGAAGAAGTCACGCCGGTCGAATTTCTTGGTCTTGCTCATTCGTCGTCTCCTTTTTCTCCGGTAGCGCACACGCGGTGTAGACCCAACACGAGTCGCAGTAGTTATGATTAAAACATTCGCTGACGTCTATGGTGCCTCTGACTGCCGCGATGCCTACCCCGGTTAGCCCTAGGAGCATCCCGCTCCGTCCGAGTTTTTGCAGGAAGTCATGTCGACTAACTGGTTGATCCATGATCGTCTTCCTTTCGTTCAAATATCCGTATGGCATTTTTCCTGGGATCGAGCACAAGGATACGGTTGCCGGCATCCACCACAAGATCCTTCAGGGATTGTTCCCTCGGAAATAATTTCGATCCCGCTACTAACTCTTCAAATTCGCCGGATGTAACGTCATACACTTTGATACGGACGAGCCCCTTCTCGGAGGTAATGAGTTTGCCGTCATTACTGAAGGCGATATGCGTGGGATTGCAGCATCCGGAAAAGCCTTCCAGCTTGACCACGGAAGGCTTGTACCAAGACGTGACAATCGAGCCGTCGCTCCGGTACCGTTCCAGCCCCAGTTGCCCCGGGTTCACGACCCACAAATCCCCCTCGTCGTTCAGCGCCAAGTCCAGATAGGGACTCGGCACTTCAATGCCTGGTATGTCCTCTGCGGGATTTGCCTCGCCGATTCGTGCCAGGAGACTTCCTTCGCGGTCGAATCGGTACACCACGCGGTTGCCCGCGTCGGCCACGTAGACGTCATCCTCCAGTACCGCGATCGACGTAAGGTACGCGCGCGGGTCGATATCCGGCCATACCGCCTGCACTGCGCCGTCCTTGCCAACGACCTCCACGTGCTTTGAGAATCCCAAGAAAACTGTTCCGTCCTGCGCCACCGCAATGCACTTTGCGGCGCCGTTGGTATTAAAGCGTGCGATCTCCGTGTCGTCCTCCCCGAAGATGGCTACGGCGTTCAAACCGGCGACGTAAAGCCTGCCGCCGGGACCGATCGCCAATGCTTCAGGCTCCTCCAAATCGGGTACGATCAGGCCCGTCTCTTCGTAACGTGTCTCGACTTCGTCCAATTTCGCATAGGTCTCGATGTCGTAGGTGAGGTTCGGTCCCGGTTCCGGAAAGTCGGAATTGCCCAGCAGGAAGAAATACGCCGCCCCTATGGCCGCCACACTTAGCCCGACCATCCACGGGTGATTCGCCCTTCGAACGGGTTCCTTCATTAAACGATATCCTCGTCTCTAGCCAGCAGCGAGTTCGACACAAATTAGGCGGTCCATATCGCGCAGGAACATGCGCGAACCCGCCAAGGCAATCGGGCCCCAGGGGTCGTGTCCATCTAAGAGATGCGCTTGCCCGAGTTGGACGTATTCGGTTTTGGTCGCGTCCAGCATCGTCAAGACGCCGTGATCGTCCATGATAAAAAACTTGTCGTCGGCCTTCAGGAATGGGCCTTTACCGAAGCGATTGTCACTCCCACTCGACCATTCTAAGGTGCCGTCCGCCCTGTAACAGACGAACTGGAGTTTCAAGGCGCCACCTTCCTTGGGTATGATGCCGTAAAGCAGGCCATCGCTGTAAATCGGGGTCTGTTGATAGCACGACAGCCCTTCACCGGGCTCTTGCTTGTAGAGGATTTCCGCGGAGTATTCAGCATTCACTTCTTGTATTTGAAGCATCATGTTGCCGCCGACGTAACCTGTCGTTACGAATATCCGGTCGTCCTCAACCTGAACCGGCGATGGGGCAACCACCTTTTTTCCCCACGGCATTTCCCAGAGCAACTTGCCTGTGTCATCCCCTTCCGCCGAAACGCCTGAGACCCCTCCTAGAGCGGCGTAGACATACATCTTCTTCCCCAAGATCGTCATCGGGGTAATGGATGAATGCGACATATTCCAACCGTGCGCGTTCGGCGTTTCCCATAGGATCTCACCCGTTTCGCAATCGACCGCCATCATGAGGACCTCGTCCCCGGCCGGCGCGATAATTGCCTGGTCGTTGACGATAATTGGGCATTGCGCCGCGTACCATAAAGGCTCTTCGGTCCCGTAATCGGCCTGCAGGTCGAGGCCCCAACGGAAATCGCCTGTCTCTGTGTCCAAACAGACGACATGGCATTTGGGTCCTATCGTGACGATGTACTTCTCCGTAACAGCCGGAATCGTCCGCGACATCCCATGATTCCGCTTAACCATAACCTTGTACGATCGGCGCCAAATTTCCTGGCCGTCCTCAAGCGAGAAGGCGCGAAATACATCCATCCGATCCTCCTCGTCATAGTCCATCAAATAGACTACGCCGTCCAGGATCGCCGGTGCGGCATACCCTTCGCCGATTTCCACGGACCACAGTATCTCGGGACCATCATCACTCCAGGACCCCGCCAAGGGCGGCGCATTCCTGCTTATATTGTCGAAACCCTCTCCCCTAAAAGAAGGCCAGGAACCCGGAAGATCGGCCGGGAGTCCCCCGAAAGTCTCGAGAATACCTTCCAAATCGACCCTTTCTCCCAGGGCATCGGCTCCCGTAGGAGCGCTGTCAGTTCCCGGGACCTCGGCGGCCATCAGGGTAGTCACATCGTAAGACAGCCAGTAATACAGGGACACGGCGGATGCGACACTGCAGAAAATGATGGCAGCAGCCGAGGCAAT
>JASJYE010000081.1 GCA_030123645.1 Candidatus Hydrogenedentota bacterium
GCTGCGACGAGCCCGCGAATCGGTGGGCACCTCCACCCTACGCTCTTGTTGCAACCTTTCGGCGCTTCCGGCAGTCTAGTATTCAGAGGCGTGAAGTGTATTCGGCCGCGATTGGCCCTTAGCCAAAGGAGAGCAGGGACATGAAAATGACAATCGGCGCGTGCACAGTGCTAATCATCGCATCACTGGCGGGGATTTCCTGGGGTGAAGAGCAGTTGGAAAACCATCCGGGCTACGTCGACTTACAGGCCCGCGAAATCTTCGGTGAAGTGGAACCGACGGTTGAAGTGCTGCTCGACGGGCCTCTGCTTCAGCTGATGGCCGGTGCGTCCGGCGAGGGCGATTCCGAGCTCGGGGAGATGCTCGCCAGCCTCAAACTCATCCGTATCAATGCATTCCAGATCACGGAAGGGGCCGAGGAGGTCGCTGCCAAGTTTGAAGCGCTCAGCAAGCGCCTCGTGGAGGGCGGATGGAGCCGAGTAGTCCGCGTCAGAGAGGACGATGAGACCGTCAATGTCTTCGTGCGGGCAGACGAGGATGTCTTCCAGGGTCTGGTCGTGCTCGCGGCGGAATCGGATGAAGCCGTCTTCGTGAACATCGTCGGCGACGTGAACCCCCTCCTGCTGGCTAAGCTCGGAAGCGGGTTATTCGGTGGCGACTTCGATTTATCAGAAATCGCCGAACTGATGTCGGAGCATGAAGAGGCCGGGGAATCCGAGTCCGAAGAAGACACGGAAGAAGGCTAAGAGAACAGCGGGCAAGCCCTACCCGGCACGTTTCATAGGCGGTTGATTGCCTTGTTTAGAGCGCGAGTTCCCGGGAGGCGAGTTGCACGCTGATACCGTGGGGGTCGTTGAAGTATATGCGGTCGTCTTCACGCCGCGGTTCGAGCCCTTCGGCCTTGAGTTTTTCCTCCGCCTGGGCGACGTCGTAGTCGTCGATGGAAAAACAGAAGTGGTTAAGGCGCGACTCGGGGGAACGGAACAGCGCGACGAAGTTGTCGTCGCAGGTCATAAAACAATTCGAGGCGCCTTCCCGGACCACCTTGAGCCCGAGGTGCTTGACATAAAAATCGCGGCTCACGGCGATGTCCGGCGTATAGAGCGCGATGTGATTGACCCCGTTCGCCCGGAAGGTGCTTGTCCCCTCCGCAGTGGCCCGGCCACCCACGGCCATTGCCGCGGCGATCGCGCCCAGATGCACGATCAATTCCCTTCGCGTGATGCGTCCCTGCTCGTAGTCCAGCACCATTTTCTCAACGTCGTTCTGCATGGCTCGTTCCTCCCAGCGCCTAGCGCGCATTTACTTCATACTATAAGGGAGACGGCCTGTGAGGCAACTGCTTCCAGCACGCTGAACTTGATTCCGTTTCCCAGCTATGTCAGCATATAAGACCTTGGCGTAAAAGCTTTTAGAGCAAATCAAATGAAGATCGGCACGATAGAGTTAGAGCATCCCTTGGCCCTCGCGCCCATGGAGGACGTGACGGATATTCCATTCCGGCGAATCTGCAAGGAGCGGGGCGCCGACCTCGTCTACACCGAGTTCACGAACTGCGAGGCGCTGGCGCGCAACGTGAAGCGTTCGCTCGAGAAGATCCGGATCGAGGAAGACGAACGGCCGGTTGGTATTCAGCTCTACGGGAGCAACGGGGACTCGTTGGAGAGGGCAGCGGCGATTGCGGAGGAGTATGCCCCGGATTTCATCGACATCAACTGCGGGTGCTGGGTCAAGAAGATTGCGAATCGGGGCGACGGCGCGGGTTTGCTGCGCGACCTGAAGAAGTTTGAGTCGGTGGTGCAGTCGGTGATGCGCGGAACATCGCTGCCGGTGACGGTGAAGACGCGGCTCGGCTGGGACGAGGACAGTATCGTGATCCTGGACGTGGCGCGGATGCTCGAGGCGAACGGGGTGCAAGCGCTGACGGTGCATTGCCGCACGCGCAAGCAGGGCTACTCCGGCGAGGCGGATTGGTCGTGGCTCCCGCGCATCAAGGAGGTGTCGGGCATTCCGTTGTTCGCCAACGGCGATATCGCAACACCCGAAGACGTGAAAGCGGTGCTGGACCTGGGCTGTGACGGCGCGATGATCGGCCGGGGCGCCTTACAGAACCCTTGGATTTTTGAGCAGGCCAAGCACTACCTGGCTACCGGCGAGCACCTCGCGCCTGCCAGCATGGAAGAGCGCATCGAGCTGTGCATCCGGCATCTGAAAGATTACGTCGCGATTCGCGACGGGGGCAGAGGAGTATTCGCCTTCCGCAAATTCTACATCCATTACCTAAGAGGCATGCCCGGCTCCACCAAAGTCCGCGTTAGTCTCATGGAGTTCACCGAGATTCCCCCAATCGAAGAGCGCCTTCGGGCCTATTTGAGCGACCTACCCGAGCTCATCGAAGTCTAATCCCGAGCGAGTTTTGCGCCATGATGAGCGCGCACAATGACGGAACCACTGAAAACCGATTCGTTTATACGCCGGGCCAAGGCCATGCTTCTCAACCTCCTTCTCATTCTCGCCGTCGCGTACGGGGCGCTTGTCGTCCTGCTTTACTTCGCCCAAAACCGCCTCTTGTACTTCCCGGCCCGCCAGATCTATCAGACGCCCTCAGCCAAGGGCTGGTCCTTCGAGGACCTGCGTCTAAGCGTGGGCGAGGAAACCACCGCCGCATGGTACGTCCATACCGAGGGACCGCGCCGTGGCGTCGTGCTCTTTTCACATGGAAACGCGGGCAATATAGCGGACCGGCTCGAGTCGATCGGCGTTTTCCGCGACTTGGGCCTGGACGTGCTCATCTACGACTATGGCGGTTACGGGGAGAGTAGCGGCAAACCTTCAGAACCCAGGCTCTATGAGGACATCCGTGCGGCATGGCGCTACCTCATTGAAGAGCGAAAGATAGCGCCGGGTGAAATCGTTTTGTTCGGGCGCTCGCTCGGTGCAGGCCCGACATGCCAGCTCGCGACCGAGGTGCAACCTGCCGCTGTGATTATCGAGAGCGCCTTCCGCTCCGTGCCCGCGATGGCGCGCGAACTCTATCCTTGGCTACCGGTGCGCTTACTCGTGCGCAGCCGCTTCGACAACGAGTTGAAAATCAAGGAGATCCGCGGGCCGCTACTCGTGGTGCATAGTCCGGACGACAGCATCATTCCCTACAGTCACGGTGAGAGACTCTTTGAGTTGGCGCCCTCGCCCAAGAGCTTCCTCGAAATTCGCGGAGACCACAACGAAGGCTTCTGGGAATCTGGAGAGTTATACGCGCGCGGATTGGAATCGTTTCTCGATCCGCTATTTCGTTCGGAAGATTAGGCGCTGTCGTTGGCGTCGAAGGATTGCGACCACTCGACTGCTTTTCGGATGCCGTTTTTAAGAGGCGTCGAGGGCTCGTACCCGAGTACGGTGCGCGCCTTGCTGATGTCGGCGACGTAGTGCGTGACTTCGCCGACGCGGGACGGCTCGACGGTGATATTGGGTTCCAAGCCGAGGGTCTCGCCCACGTGCTCCGCCATGGTAATCAGGCTATGGCCTTCTCCGCAGGCGAGGTTGATGGTCTCGTTGACCTCGGCCCCGTCGACGAGAAGTTTAATGCCGCGAACAATGCCGTCGATGCAGTCGTCGACGTAGGTGAAATCGAGCATCTTCTCTTCGCCAAAGACCGTGATGGGTTTGCCTTCGCTAATCTTGCGAATGAAAAGGGGGATAACGCGCTCCATTCGCTCGATGTCGTTGTCGAAGCGGCCGTAGACGTTGCTAAACCGGAAGATGAGATAAGGCAGCTTATAGCACTGAGCGTAGGAGTAGACAAAGGCTTCGCCGGATATCTTGCTGGCGGAGTACGGGCTCTCCGTGAACGCGAAGTCCGCGTGCGACTCGTCTGTGATGTAGCGGTGAATGTCGCCGTAGACCTCGCGCGAGCTGCTGAATATGATGGGGAGGTTGTGTTTCCGGCAGTATTCGAGCGCGTTGAAAACCATGGTGATGTTTTCAAGCGCGCGGTCGGGCTGCTGGACCAACTCGTGCACCTTGGCATGCGCGGCAAGATGGACGACGGCGTCGATATCGGGCGGATAGGCAGCGTGTCCGATGCCTTCCTCAAAGCTGCTGTATTGGACGCTGAGATCCTGGAGCAGCGTCTCGATGCGATCCGTCCAGGTGTTCGGCCGGATGTCGATTCCGTAGACCGAATGCCCCTCGTCGAGCAGGCGCAAGGCAAGATTGGTCCCTATCTGGCCGCTAGAACCGGTGATCAGAATCCGCATAAACCGTTCTGTCCCCTGAAATTAGTTCCTGTTGCGGAAAACTAAAGAAGTAGAAGGCCTTCCCTCCGATCATTCCCGCGGAGGCGGGAAGCTCAGCACGAATTCGCGGTCGCCGGGCACTTCTTGAGATTCCCGCCTACGCGGGAATGACATGAAGAGTATGTTTCCGCAACAGAAACAAGTTAATTGATTTCCACGTCGTTGCGAGCGGAATGCGCAAGGATAGCAGTCCGAGGGGCTTGGAATCATCCGGGCCGTCGCGCGGGCGGCGATAGGGATCGCAATAAGGAGCGCAATGGGCGTAGTGGTTCAAGATTCAAACAGACTAGTCGAGAGGTAGCGTTCGCCTGAATCGGGGAGGATTACCACGATGATTTTGCCGTCGTATTCGGGTTTCGCGGCGAGACGGACGGCCACGGCGGTTGCGGCACCGCAACTGATGCCGGAGATGAGGCCTTCCTCCCGGGCCAGCCTCCTGGCGCACTCATAGGCCTCCTCGCTCGTTACGGTTTCGATTCTGTCCACGAGATCCATATCGAGAATGCTGGGCTTGAAGCCTGCGCCGATGCCCTGGATGCCGTGCGGGCCGGGTTCGCCCCCGGAAAGCACGGGAGATTCGGCGGGTTCGACTGCGACGGATTCAATCGCTTTGTTCTGCGTCTTCTTGATGTAGCGGTTGATGCCTGTAATTGTGCCGCCGGTGCCAACGCCAGCGACGAGGACATCAATGGCGCCATCGGTGTCGTTCCAGATTTCCGGGCCCGTGGTCTGGGCGTGGATTTCCGGATTGGCCGGGTTGTTGAACTGGTTCGGGAGGAAATAGCCGGGATTTTCTTTGATTAGGGCGTCGGCTTCGCGAATGGACGCCGGCATTCCGCCTTCGCCGGGGGTGAGGATTAGCTCGGCGCCATACGCGCGGAGCATGTTGCGGCGTTCGAGATTAATGGTTTCCGGCATCGTGAGGATAAGGTTGTAACCTCGGGCAGCGGCGACGAAGGCGAGCGCAATGCCCGTATTGCCGGAGGTAGGCTCCACGATGGTGCCGCCGGGTTTAAGGAGCCCGCGCTTTTCCGCGTCCCAAACCATGCCGGCTGCGATGCGGCACTTTACGGAGTAGGCCGGGTTTCTCCCTTCGAGCTTGCCGTAGATCTTTGCTCCAAGACCGGCATCCAGATTGTGAAGATGGACCAGGGGCGTTTTTCCTATGCTCTCGCTCGCGTCGGCGAAGACATTCATTTTGGCCCCCTCAGTATCCGGCCCCCTTGGCTCTTCCAGGCCCTCGAAGGCGCTCCGCAGCGTATGGCTAAGGTCTTGAGATGAAATTAGTTAGTGGGCCGGATCGTATCAGAGCACCCCGGCGATGTCAAAGCCCTCGGGTCGCACGCAAGCGTTTTTTAGATCTAAGTTTGGTGCATGCATGCAAGGTTTCGTACACTCTTTGAACAGGGGAACCGTAAGGGTGTCTGTGTGTCTCAATCGCAAAATCTAATTGCTATCTTGCGGCGCCGCATTAGGCTCCCATTTGAGGGCGGTGTCTTCCAACGAGTGGAGTGCTCTTGGCCATGAAGGATGCTCGCGTCTTGAAATGCGAACCCGGGGCCAGGCTTTTCTATTCGATGCTGCTTGTGGGGCTGTGCGGATGTGGCACGAGTGTGCACGACGATGTGGCGCGCGGCGACATGGATGCACTGACGCGAAAGATAGAACGTGAGCCGGAACTACTGGAATCGAGGAATGCTCTGGGCAAGACGCCTTTGCATTATGCGGCGACCTTCGCGCAGAAGGAGGCGATGGAGTTTTTGATTGAGCAGGGGGCGGACGTTTCTGCGCCGGACGGCACGGGCCTGACGCCGTTGCACGTGGCGGCGATCGTCGACGTACGCGGCGCTGCGCGCCTTCTCCTGGATGCCGGCGCCGCGCTGGAGACGAAGGACAGCTTCGGCGACACGCCCCTACACGCTGCGGCCATGCATGGCAGGATGCGCGTGCTGGAATTTCTGCTGGATCGGGGAGGTGACGCGTCTGCCCGGAATCAGGAGGGCCTCACCCCGCTCGATTTAGCGCGCCGGCACGATCAAACAGAGGCCCTTGAGCGGCTGCTTCGCGAGGATGCGCCGGCGGATGGCTGATGCCAGCAAAACCGTGATTATCTACACGGATGGCGGGTGCGATCCGAATCCCGGTGCCGGCGGATGGGGGGCTGTGATGCTCTTTGGCGACCATCGCAAGGAGCTGTCGGGTGGCGCGTCCAAATCTACGAATAATCGGATGGAACTCACCGCAGCTATCGAGGCCCTCGCCTCACTAAAGAGGACGTGCAGGGTAGTGCTCCATACCGACTCGGAGTATCTGAAGAAGGGTTTCACGGAGTGGATGCCTAAATGGCGGCAGAACGGTTGGCGCCGCAAAGGAGGCGCCATCAAAAACCTGGATCTTTGGAAACGATTGGACGAGGCAGTCTCTGGGCATGATGTTGAGTGGGTCTGGGTGCCTGCGCACACGGGCATATTCGAGAACGAGCGCTGTGACGAACTTGCTAGAATTGAGATCGCCAAATTGAAGCGGTAGGAGGAATCGTTGCAGTATTTACTGCGAGTGTTTCAGTGTGCGCGTATGTAGCGTACTTTTGACGTCTACTTGCGCCTCGTGCAATAATCTAAACGGTTTAGATGAGAACTCTTTTGAGGTGTAGACTAGGGCGCTGTTATTGCGCAGTGGCGTCACAGAACTAAGGTTAAGCTCATGCCTCGTTTTAAGCGATTGTGGCGGGATCGTCCGTACTATCTCATCCCGATCATGCTCGGGATGGCGGGGGTGCTTTTTTCCGCGCAGTTGGAAGACCCTGCCCTCCAGGGCATCGTGGTCCTTTTGTGTCTGGCCGTCCCGCTTATCGTTGGGGGCAACCTACTCGCCCGAGTCTATAGTGACGGATTGCAGCGTTTGCTTCTGATGGCGGGAATGCTGACGCTTACCATCGGGGCGGTGGTTACGGTATCCGGTCTGTCGGAGAGTCTTGTCAGTGCGGAGTATGTCTCCGAGGAGGTCGGAGAACTTTCGAGTTTTCTCGGGATGGGCAGCCTTCTGTTGGGATTGCTGGTTGTGCTGTATTCAATGGTGAGATCCCAGGCCCTCATAGACGAGCTGAGCGATCGTTTCCGGCATGTCGCTGACCATATGGGCGAGGGCTTTCTCCTCTTTGATGCGGAGGGAACGGTGCTGATCATCAACGACCCTCTGACGAAAATGACTGGGATCGAGGCGGATGCCGTGCTGGGGCACAAAGTACAGGAATTGGCCAAGGAGTACGACGTAGACACCATTTTCCGCCACACGGAGCGGCGCGATCGCGCATTAGCGTCTGAATACGAGCTGGATTGGACGAGAGGTGATGAGTCGATTCGTCTTTTGGTCCACGAGTCGCCACTTTTCGACCGCCACAAGCGGCCCGTGGGGTTCTTGCTCACGGTGCATGACATTAGCGTAGAGCATCGCTTGAAGAAGCGTCTCGAAGAGTACACCGAAGGCCTCCAGGTGCTGGTCGAGGACCGCACAGAAAAGCTGCGCGCTTCCGAAAGGCGTTTTCGCGAACTGCTCGTGAATATGAACGAGGGTTTTTTGACGATCGACAGGGCGTTTACTGTGAGATTCGCGAACGAACGCATGCAGAAGCTACTGCGCTTGGAAGCAGACGAATTGCTCGGGCGTGACGTTTTCGAATTGGTCGACATCGATGAGCGCGAGAGGCTTCGCGCTGCCTTGGCCCAGGTCGAGTCCGGACTCCCGCAGCGCAAAGATCAGGACTACACTTTAGTTCGCCTGGACAGGACCTGCGTTCCAGTGAAAGTCTCTATAGCGCCTATTGACGAGGCAACCGAAGACGGGATGTATCTCTCGCTCGTGGTGACGGATGTGCAGGAGCTCAAAGAGATGCATCTCGAACTGGAATTCCGGGCGAAGGAATTGGAGCTTGCGAATCAGGAATTGCGCGAGACGGATCGCGCGAAGGACCTGTTCCTTTCCAACGTGAGCCACGAACTACGCACCCCACTGGGAACGATTGGCGGCTACATTGAGATGCTTCGCGGCGAGGACCTCGGGAGAATCGAGCCTCCGCAGAAAGCGGCTCTAGACGTCATGTCCCACAATGTTGAACGACTCTCCTCGATGATTAACGAGATGATCGAATCCAGCCGGATGGAAATCCTCGGGATCC
>JASJYE010000082.1 GCA_030123645.1 Candidatus Hydrogenedentota bacterium
CCCCCCCCCGACTCAAAGTGTAGACGCGAATGCCGATCCCTGTCAACTTGGCCGCTAGTGCTCGGTCAGTGTTGAAGCTTCGGGTATTGGCGTTTGAGTTCGATTCGTGCTTCGCTCGTGGTGAATTGCCAAGTTCCGCATGGGCTAAAGCCCATCCTACCCCTGAAGGCCCGACAGAACACGTAGGGTGGGGCTTGCCCACTAGATCGCGCGGCGACCTCAGCTTCCGTAGACCGCCATACCCCTTGTCATTCCCGCGCAGGCGGGAATCTCATTTGCGGGCAATCGCCCCCGAAGCAAGAAATCCCCGCCTTCGCGGGGATGACGGTGAGGGGCGGGGATGACGGTGAGGGGAGTCATGCGAGGAATGGGACGATCGAAGTTTCGGGCGAGGACCCGCGGATTGATGCGAAGGCAAAGAAAAACCCCCACGGGACTGGCCCGCGGGGGTACTGCGTGTGGATTGAATTGGACCACTTCTTAGAAACTAATACCCGTTTCAATGTAGAAGTAGTCCAGGTCGTCGTCTTGTCCGCTGCCGCCAACAGCGACAGTACCGTTCCCGGCTATAAATGCACCGGGAGCGTCCTGCACTGCATCATCCGCGAAGAAGTGGGCGTACCCGGCCTCGAAGTACAGGTCTTCGCTGTAGTTGTACGTCGCGTAGAGTCCGATTTCGAAGCCTAGATTGTCCTCACCCGACAAAGGAATACCCTGAAAATCGTCCTCTTCGTCTACCTGGAAGTAGGTGCCAACACCGGTCAGCTCGATCTTTTCGGTGACCTGCGCGCTCACGCCGCCGCCGATCGACCAGTAATTCGTCAGGTCTGTGTTGCCCAGGAACTCGCTGTCTTCATGGTCCGAAAACAGGCGGTTGAACGGGGCATCATCATCGTCGCCGCTATAGAACGAGCCTTTGACGAAGATGCGCGGCTGGTATTCCATGTCGAAGGTGTAACCCCCCTCACCGGTAGCACCGAAGGCATCTTGGTCAACGCCAGATATCCCACTTTCGCCGGTCTGAACGGCACCTTCAACGTCCCAGTCGAACTGGCTGTAGACGCCAGCAAAGCGCAGGCCAAAGGTGTGAATCTCGGTCGCTTCTGTAGCCAAGGGTGCAGCGAACAGTTCAAGCGTATCGGTATTGGCTACACGCGCGAGGATCCAGTACGCGTCGATAGTCATGTCTTCGAGACCTGTGTAGCTCGCATAGACAGAGTACAGGTCGGCATCGTCATCTTTCTCGAAACGACTACTGTTGTTATCCGCCAGACGGGCCCAGAGTGCCGTGAGGCTGAACTGATCGGCGTCGTAGCGGGCAAGGACTGAATCGAACGACAAGCCCTTGAAACTCGAGGACGTGTCGTTGTTGCCGATCAGCCATTCGCTGCCGAGCTGGATTTCCTGACGGCCCATCTTGATCGTCAAGGGATATCCCCACGCCTCGCGCATCTCGATGTAGCCTTGGTACAGACCGATCGAGGTTTCGCTATCGTTGTCGACTCCCTCGAGGAAGAACGGATCGCTAGGGCCACCTCGAAAGTCATCGCCGAAGATGTTGTAGCTGTCCAGTTCGATGAACGCGGTCACATCGTCCGTGAAGTCGGCCTTTACGTTGATGAGCGTGCGCTGCTCAACAGAGAAGCTGTCCGCGTCATTGTCGTCGAAGCTCAACTGGGAGGCCCCGGCGCCGAAGTAATTTCCGCGGATGCGGATCGAGCCGCCGACTTCGACGTTCTGCAGTTCCGCGAAAGCAGGAACCGCCACGCCTACCATCAAGACGGCAAGTAATACTGTAAGTGTCAAACGCATTGTGCGTAATCTCCTTTGTAACTGTATGTCAATTAGCCAAAGCTAATCGTTACTTCAATTTCCTAAGACGGACCATTCCGTCTTTATGGTCTGCGCTCTCATGAGCGCAATCTATTGATGCAACATCTTCGCGATATGGCCCCGGCGAGCAATTACGCTCTTTGGTCGCACGTGCATCCCTCCTTCCGGCTCAAGATTTGGGACCATCTCCGATGGAATTCTCGATCTGGGTATAGTGGCTGGTGAAAGCCCAACGACTATATGGTGTGTCTCCCCCCTTATACCAGCACGAATTATAGGGCACTAAGTCAATTTTGTCAACAATTAATTACGCTCCAAATCGGAACGCTTTCTGGCCCAGTTTGAAGCGATTTGGAGGGCCGTTCCTCAATACCCTTGTTGACCAGGGGGATTATCTAATATGAAACTCATGAAATGCAAACAATACAAACCAGAGATTTAATCAAGTTTGGCCAACATTTCTTCAACGGTAGGATACTTTTCACGGGGCTTCCCAAGCGGTTGTCCCCGTTCGATCTCGGCCGCATCGATTTTACGCCAATCCTCGAAGGAGACGACCCGGACACCGCGATCTCTTAGAAGGGCAAGGATTTTTTCCGTCTCAGGGTCCGGGCAGGGTCGGAGGTTGGGGAGATCCTGAAGAAGCTTCGCTACGGTCGCTTGGCTGTCCGGCTTGTTCGTTCCAATGATCCCGCTGGGGCCTCGCTTAATCCACCCGGCCGCATATAGGCCCGAAACGGGCGTCCCATCGTCGAGTACCCTTCCATCTTCATTGGGAATCACGCCGCCCCGCTCATCGAAAGGGACGCCGGGCATTGGAATTCCGCGGTAACCGACACTCCTAAACACAAGGCCGCAGGGAACTTCCTCCGTTGAGCCCGTTCCCCGGGCTTTGAGGGCGAAGGGTTCCCCGATTAGTTCGTTTTGCTCCAGAACAATCGATTCAACCCGCTCAGCACCCTTGATTTCGATGGGACTCTTCTTAAAGAGGATGTGGAGCCGGCGCGCTTTGCCGGACGATGGCCGGGCGGCAAAATCGCTCAGGATAGGGACGATTCTCTTCGCCGACTTGTTCTGGGCGTCGTCGTACTCCGCTTGGCTGTGCGGATCGAATTTAAGGTCCTCGGCCTCGAGCACGGGCTCGCAGTCCGCCAGCTGGCCCATTTCCTTAATCTCGAGCTGCGTAAATTTCGCCTGCACGGGGCCCCGGCGTCCGACCATATAGATGTCGCGGATACGGCTCTCGGCAAGCGCGTCCAGCGCGTGCTGCGCGATGTCCGTGTGCTTTAACTCGTCGACGGTCTTCGCCAGAATGCGGCACACGTCCACGGCTACATTTCCCTGTCCGATGACGACCGCGGCCTCTTGAGACAAGTCGAATTCGCGGGCGCGGTAGTCCGGATGGCCGTTGTACCAGGCGACGAACTCGGTGGCGGTATGGCTTCCCGCCAGGTCCTCGCCGGGGATGTTCAAGCGGCGGTCCGATTCCGCGCCGTTTGCAAAGATTAGGGCGTCGTAATGGCGGCGTAGCTCCTCGACAGTCACGTCGCGCCCGACCATGACGTTGCCAAGGAAGCGGCAATTGGGCTCGGCGGCTATGCGCTCGAAGATCCGGATGACGTTCTTTATTTTCTGATGGTCCGGCGCTACGCCCAGCCGCACGAGACCGTAAGGGCAGGGCAGCCGGTCAAAAATGTCGACCCGCACCTCGATTTCGGCCTTTATCAGCGCTTGCGCCGCATAAAAGCCGCTCGGGCCGCTGCCAACGACAGCCACGCGTAGGGGGCGTTCCGCTACGCCGAGCTTCGTCATCTTAGATATCCTTTGCGACCTGCGTGAATGGTGTGCCTGGTCCTCGTACGGCCCCTCGTGAAGAGAGCCAAGCTGTGATATCCCCAGGCCCGTCAACGTGGTGTTGAGGCAATACTTGAGCGAATGAAGGGCCGAAGGATACAAGGCGATTCGTTGGGAAGTCAAGGCTTACAAAGGATCCCTGTTACGGGCTCGCGAGCCTGTGTTAAAGTAAAGGTCGATCCGTTACGGGGATATGGTTTACTCTTTTTTAGGCGCAGGGCCGTAGGTGCTGACGGCTGGGTCCTACTCAACGGGACGCCGCTGAACCCGGTCAGGTCCGGAAGGAAGCAGCCGCAGGCGCGTGTTCTCGTGTGCTGTAGGAGCGCCTGGCTCGAGCTTGCGGCCTTGCGTCTTTTTCTATTTGCTGCGGCCCGGATCCAACACGCAACGATACGTGCCGCAGTGCAACACAGATGGGAACGGAGCCGGATAATCGGATGGCGGATGATCATTACTTAGTGCTCGCGCGGCGATGGCGGCCGCAGACTTTCGATGATGTGGTGGGGCAGAACCACATCACCAGAACGTTGCAGAACGCCGTGCGCGCCGGACGAATCAGCCACGCCTTCTTGTTCATCGGCTCGCGAGGCATCGGCAAGACGACGTCCGCGCGTATTCTCGCGAAGTGCCTGAACTGCACTTCGACGGACAAGCCCACACCGGAGCCCTGCGGCACCTGCGAAAACTGCGTCTCGATCGCGGCCGGCTCCAACATAGACGTGATCGAAATTGATGGGGCGTCCAATAACAGCGTGGAAGACGTTCGCCAGATTCGGGAAAACGTGCGGATGGTACCCTCCAGATCGCGTTACAAGGTGTATGTAATCGATGAAGTGCATCAGCTCTCGATCGCCGCCTTCAACGCGCTGCTCAAGACGCTCGAAGAACCGCCGCCGCATGCGGTATTTATCCTGGCGACGACGGAAGCGCATAAGATTCCCGCGACCATTATCTCGCGCTGCCAGAGGTTCGATTTTCGCAGAGTAGGAATAAACGACCTAATGGCGCTGCTGCGCAAGATATGCGATGCCGAGGGCGTAGCATGTAGCGATGAGGCCCTGCACGCCATCGCGCGCGCTGCCGACGGTGGCGTCCGCGACGCAGAAAGCATCCTCGATCAGCTCGTGTCCTACTGCGACAAGGAGATTACGTTTAAGGACGTCTACGACGTGCTTGGCCTCGTCGAATGGCAGGTGTTGCATTCGTTGTGTGAAGGCCTCCGTCAACATGACGTAGCCGTCCTGCTAAGGATTGTCGAGGACGTCGTCGCGAGTGGAAAGGATTTAGCGGAGTTTACCCAGGAAATTTTGCGCCATTTCCGGAATCTGCTCGTGATAAAAAGCGGCGCCCCGGAGGATCTGCTCTCGCTGCCCGAGACCGAGGTCAAGGAGATGACGCGGTCGGCGGAGAGTTTTACGCTCACAGAGCTCATTCGGCTGGTGGAGCAGTTCGCTGAATTGACCAGCGGCCTCGAATCTCAGCTCGCACAGCGCACGGCGCTCGAAGCGCTTCTCATTCGTCTTGCAAAGCGCACGCTGGATGTTTCCCTGGACAGTGTGCTCGAAAAATTGGCCATGCTGCGTGAAGGCGCAATGGCGCAGGACGCGCCCACGCCCCTGCCCGCTCGAAAGAGGGCAGCGCCGCCTCCGCCGGAAAAAAAAAGTCCCGTAGCGCCTAGCGCACCGAAGAAGGCGAAGGCGAAGGCGAAGGCGAAGGCCCGAGGCGCCAAGACGTCCCGGACGGACACGCCTGCTCCCGCTGCCCAATCCGAAACCGTAGACCCGTCTGAGGTGAAGGCCGCCCTTGAGGATCCGCACATTTCCCAGGTGGTGGATGTGTTCAAGGGCCGGATCGTCGATATCCACGAAGAGCCAGAACACAACGACTAGAGCATTCTAAGATTAGATAGATACGTTCTGCCAGTTGTGGTCATGAAGTCGTTAAGGAAGAGGAAGTCGCGGGTGCCACCGTCAAGCGCAGCTTGGGGGTGTGCGGTGGCGGCTTCTAAGACACCCCCAAACGAGTTTGGCGGTGGCACCCGTTTTCGGACGACGGCGCGGTAGCAGCAAACGTATCAGCATGATCTTGACATGCTCTACGAGGGCGCTATCGGTCCCTAAATGACCGGCGCGTCCTGTCAAGCCGTTGGACTGCCGAGCGGGGGTGTGGTAATCTTTACGCGGAAGAGGGGGTATCTGCGCGCCGCAGGCCGCGCAAAGGGGGATATTCGTGCCGGCCGTGAACAGAAGCGATTCATGGGCGTGGTCCATCACCCTCCTGATTACCTGTCTATTGGGCGTAGGCTTGGGCCTTTCGCTTGGCTACGCGCTCTTCCGCCATGGCGCGGCGGCGCCTGAATTCGCATCGGCCCCCGACGCAAGCACGACCGTGCGTCCAAGCTCCTCCGCGGCCGCGCCGTCCGAGCGGGTTGCGCCCCAAAACCAAGACACGCAGTCTGTCGGCGCAGCAGTCGCAAATTCGGACGAGACCGATTCAGTAGCGGAGGCTGCAACAGGCGTAGAGCAACCTTCGGAAGCACCGGCCGAAGCAAGCGATACCTTGCAAAGACCCGGTGATGATGACATCTGGGCGGCACGCCACCTCTTCATTGCCGTGAACGGCCAGTGGCTGGCAGAGGGGACGAAGGCATTCCTTCGAGAGTTGAAACCCGGCGGCGTCGTTCTGCGTGCCGCCAATCTGCAGAGTCAGTCCCAGACCTTGGACTTGGTGAAGGAGATTAAAGACGCGGCGGGCTCTGGCGGCGGTCTGGGAGACTTGCCTCTTATCGCGGTTCAGGAGGAAGGCGGACCCTATAACCGTCTGGGCTTGGTCGATTCACCGAGCGCGCAGGAGCTTGGCCGCTCCGGGGACGATGAACGCGCGCGGTCCCTCGGGCAGAGTTACGCACAGGCCTGCCTGGTACGCGGCATCGGAGTCACCCTCTCACCCGTCTTGGACGTGTATGAGTCGGGGACGGTCGACCCGGGCCTTGAAGCCCGAAGCTTCGGTACGGACCAAACCGTCGTGGCGAATATCGGCCTGGCTATGGTGGACGGCCTGCGGCAAGGGGGAGTCATTCCGGTCGTGAAGCATTTCCCCGGGTATGGCGCCTCAACCTACGGCTCGGACGGCATGCTCGTCGTGCTCAACAAAGATATCAGCGGTCTCGCCAGGGTGATGTACCCCTTCAAGGAGGCCGTACTAAGAAATGTCCAAGGCATTGTCGTCGGGTACGTGGCCGTCCCCGCATTGGACAAGGAGGACCCGCGCCGGCCGGCCGCTCTCTCCCCGATTCTAGTCACAGAGCTGCTCCGGAACCGTTGGGGTTTCGAAGGCGTGATCCTCGCCGCCGACGTCGCGCTCAACGAGTTTACACACGCACGCCCTATCGAGCGTACGGCGGTCGAGGCACTCGCGGCAGGGTGCGACGCCGTCGTGCTGCTGGATGCCAATCCACAGCGTATCCGCCTCGTAAGAGACGCTATTGAGAAGGCCGTCTACACGGGCGAGCTTAGACGCGAGGCACTCGACAGAAGCAAAGAGCGATTGTCGCGCTGGCAGGAGTTTCTTAGGATGACGCCGTCCGCGAATCCGGCGGCCCAGGCGAAGCTGGAGCCACGCAAGACCCCCGATGCGCGTGAAGAGGAAGCCGGAACGTCCGGCCTCGTATTTAGCGCCGCCCCGGTAGAGAGAGCGGCCAATCCCATCGCTCCGGCTGCAGAATCTTCAGAGCCCCCCTCGGAAAAAGAGCGTATTACTGTGGCTCAGGTACAGGATGTAGACATGATCCCGCCGGAACCGGCAGAAAGTCAGCCTGAGCAAGTTTCAACGCCCGAGGAGGACCCGAACGCCGATGCTGAAGACGAATCGCTCGCTCCCCTTGAACCCGAAGTCGACCAGCCCGAGACCCGCGTCGAAGCAGACACGGAACCTGCGGTGCAGACCGAAGGGGAGACACCGCCGGAAAGCGGGGCGGCCGATGATGAGACGACTTTGACTGGGGAGAAAACGCCTTCCGAGGCCGTGCCCGATTTACCTGACGACACTTCCGGGGCATCGATTGAAGAGGAGGCCCCTGAGACAACCGTCGCCAGTGAGGACATCGAGCCTGGGCCGGAGCCGGAACCGAGCCACGATAATACGAGGACAGTTGAGGCGATCGCGGGCGAGGACGTGCCGTCTCTTGAAGAGGCCGCACCCGCCGAGAGCGTTTCGACTCCGCCAGTTGAAGAACACGAGCCGAAGACCATTATGGTGGCCAAGGCGTCTACAGGACCCGTCCAGGACACATCGCAGCACGGGGGCAGTATTGAGCACACCGTCCGCGAGAATGAGTTGCTTTCGGAGATCGCCAGTCTCTATGGCGTTTCCGCCTCTGACCTCGTCAGGTGGAACGACTTGCGGCAGGCGAAGCTGCAGGCTGGGTCGACCCTCACGATCCACCTTGAGTCCGAGGAGCCTATCGGAGAGGAGCTTGATTTCAAGGTCCCGAGCGAAAACCAGAAGGGCGCTTCCCTGCCCGATCTCAGCAACCTCACCTACAAGATGGTGCACACGGTCGCGCCGGGCGATACTCTTCTCGAATTGGCGGAACGCTACAAGGTTTCTGTGGACGACCTGACGCTCTGGAACGGACTCGACGACGGGGCGATTCAAGAAGGGCAAAAGCTGACCATTTTTCTTGGCTCTGAGCAGGAGCCCGCGGACAGCGCGGCCGAAGTGAAGACGGTCGAGTATGAGGTGCAGCCGGGAGATACCCTGCTCAAGAT
>JASJYE010000439.1 GCA_030123645.1 Candidatus Hydrogenedentota bacterium
CCCGTCCACGGCGGGTGCGCCATCGCATTCATGCAACACAACCGGAACGTCCGGCCTCGTACCGGAACGTCCGGCCTCGTAAGGGAGAAGCACACATGCAAGGAAAAGAACTGTCCGAAGCCCTGAGAAGCGGAAAACGCGTCTACGGAACCCGCCTGCTATCCACATCCCCCATGTGGCCGGCGGCTGTCGCATCCGCCGGCATCGATCTCGCCTTCATCGATTCAGAGCACGTCCCCCTCGACCGCAATCAACTTGCTTGGATATGCGGGGCCTACAGCGCCCGGAATGTCGCGCCCATCGTACGCCTCCCAGAACCCGACCCATACCGCGCGTGTATGGTCCTCGACGGCGGCGCCCACGGCGTCATCGTCCCTTACCTCGAGTCACCCGCCCAGGTACGTGAACTTCGCGGTGCAGTCAAACTCAGGCCTCTTAAGGGACAGCGTCTCAAGAACGCCCTCGATGGAAAAGAGGAACTCGGCGACGAGCTCCAAACCTACCTTGGAAAGTACAACCGCAACGGCGTTCTCATCGTCAACATCGAGAGCGTCCCGGCCCTCGAAGCCCTCGACGACATTCTCGCCGAACCCGGCCTTGATGCCGTCCTCGTCGGACCCCACGACCTTTCCGTCAACCTCGGCCATCCTGAACAGTACGACCACCCTGATTTCCAGGCCGCAGTCAGCACCATCATTAAGAAAGCGCGCGCCGCAAGTGTCGGAGTGGGCATCCACTTCTACACCAGCATCGAACAAGAAATCGAATGGGCTAAAGAGGGCGCCAACCTCATCATGCACTGCGACGATCTAAACCTCTTCCGCAGGGCCCTCAGCGCCGATTTGAAGAGGTTTCGCGAAGAATTGGGCGATGAAGCCTAAGCCAAAGACAGTCCAGCGCAATGAGACTTGATTTGCAGGCTGGGAGAATTCTCTAGCACTTTAAGTTTATACAGGTCCGAAGGGCTGCCGAGTCGCAACCGGTACAGGGCGCCAATACGAGACCGGACGTTCCGGCGCCAAACTCGTTTGGGGGTGCCTTCGAAGCCGACACCGTGGTGGCACCCGCGACGACTTCAGAGTGGACACAGTTTTTGTTTTAAATGCTTTGTCCGCGTCATGCGATCGATGCGCCGCCCGGAGGGAGGCACCGGGTCATGAAACCCCGGTCGCTGAAGGGGGCCCCGAATGGGCTCATCACCCCCAAAATCAGCGGTCGTCAGGTCCCTACTCTAGCCACTTGTTGAACTTGGCAGTGCGCTTCTCGCGCCATGCCATGACACCCTCTTCCGCGTCTGCCTGCTGATCGGAAACGGCCGTCTTCGTTGCGATGTCGTTCAGTGCCTGCGGAAAGGCCATCTCCGCGGCGTTGTAGATCGAATGCTTGAGTAAGCGCATGGCCACCTGAGGTCCGTTGGCAAGTTCACGGGCCAGGTCCATCGCTCGCTCCATGAGGTCTTCCGCATCGACGACTTCGTGGACCAGTCCGAGTTCCAGGGCCTCTTCACCCGACACGATTCGGTTGCGCATGAGAAAGTCCATCGTTCTGCCGACACCCATGTGCTGGACCAAGAGGTAATGACCGCCTTCGTCGGGCAAATAACCGAAGCGCAAGGTTCCGCTCCCGATCTTCGCATCGGTTGCCGCGATACGGAAATCGCAGGAAAGGGCCAGAGACATGCCTGCCTGGATGGCGTAGCCGTTGATGGCGGCGATAGTGAGTTTGTCAAGGTGGCGCACGGCCAAGTTGAGCGACTGGGATAGGAGGCGAAGGCCGTTATAGATCCCGAGGGCGCGATTCTTTGAGCCCCCCCAGCCCATGGGGATGTCGGGCACCAGCCCTTCTGCGCCCCGGTTGGGATCCTGGTTCGCAGTGATGTCATCGCCTGCCGAGAACGCCCTTCCCGTGCCGGTGAAGACGAGGATGCGGACACCGTCATCCATCTGCGCTTGGGCAAGAGTCTCGATGAGATCCCGTTTCATCGGCGACGTCATGCCGTTGAGTTTGTCCGGTTGATTGAAGGTGATCACTAGAATCCCGGGATCCTCGATGACCGTTTTAAACCCGCGAAAACTTCCTGTTTTCATGACACATCCTCCTTCCACTCGAGATTCGCATAAGGCACCACCCGCGACCACCGCCGATGCATTTGAGCGAGTATGACCGAAGCAATATGCGCTATCAAGCCATTATCTGTCCCTTTGGGCAGTACGCCGATCGTCGAGACTGTTCCGCGTCATCACGGTCAGTCCCAAGGCCCCCTCAATCTCCCGGTACACCGGCAAGCCCGCATCGCTGGCCGCCTCCGAAGCGTGGAACTCCAGCTTCAGACAGCGGCCGAAATCGACTTGCCATGTCCTAATTCCTCTCGCGCATCACACGTAGCGGTTTACAACGTTCTCGAGCATCTCCTGCCGGCCCGAGCGTGGCGCTGGGTCGATATTCTCCTCGGCGACCCGTGCAGCCAAGG
>JASJYE010000440.1 GCA_030123645.1 Candidatus Hydrogenedentota bacterium
CGTTGTCTTTTCAATTCATCTCCCGGAAATCCGTGATGAACCAACGAGTTTGGCGGTGGCACCCATATTTCCTTTGCCCGCCGGCCTCGTATCGGAAGGCGCAAGATGTATCCTCTAAACCTGAACCGCTCTACACGTTTACTCGGCATGACGGTTCCAGGCATACTACCCTTCGGCTGGATGGTACGGGAGTAAAGCGTCATGATTCGCTTCGCGCGGTGGGTGGAGATTCTTCTGGGGGCCTTCTTTCTGGTCTCGGCGGGGGCCAAAGCGGTCGATATGGATGGCTTCGGCGCGCTCGTGTCGGCATACAACGTAGTCAAAGACCCCGCGCTCGTGCGGGCCTCCTCATACGCCGCGCTAATCGCCGAGGTGGCCCTTGGCGCCGCCCTGCTCGCCGGTTGGCGCTTCAAAGGTCTCACGCACTTCCTTTGCGCCGGGATGACCGTCGTCTACAGCGGACTCATCGCCTACGCCTGGAAGTTTCACGGTCTCGAAGACTGCGGCTGTCTCCCGGGATTGGTCAAGCTAGGCCCACCCGAGACGCTCATCAAAAACGTCGTTCTTCTGGCGTTGCTCGCCTTCGCATGGAACGGCACGCGGCAAGTTTCCGCCGAGCCCGGCGAGCCCATGAAACAGTTGCGGAAACCGGCGCCGCTCTCGGCCATCGCCTCGATTGCGCTCATTGTAGTTCTCGCCGTGATCGATGTAGCGACACGGGGCGGCGATACGTCGGCGTTACAGACGACCGGCGCGGTGGACGAGGACCGCCCCTTCGCGCAGTTCGTATTTACGGCGGACGGCAAAGACTTTGACTTGGGCGAGGACGAGTATCTCGTCGCGATGCTGAGTGCGACCTGCGAACACTGCCAGGCATCCGTCCCGGGACTAAACGCGCTGGTCGCAAGCGGCCGGTTCCCGGACTTCGTCGCGTTGATGATCGGGACGGATGAGGAAGTCGACGACTTCCTCATGTTGACGGAGCCGGAGTTTCCCCTGCAACCGATCGAGACGCTGACCTTCATGAGCTTCCTCGTGTCCGCGCCGCCGCGCCTGTTTTACGTGCGGGACGGCCAAAGCGTTCAGATTTGGGACTGGGACGACGCCCCGCCGTCGGTCGATAACCTTGCGGCTGCCATTAGGCCCGCCGCGCCCGCGACGGATTAGGTGCACCCGGCATGGAAACAGCGGCTATGATTTCCTTCGACGAAGCGCTCGACATCGCCCTGGGCGCCGCGCGCCGCCTCGACACGGAACAGATCGAGCTGGCGCAGGCGCGCAATCGCGTGCTCGCGCAGGAGGTCCGCGCCGACATCTCGATGCCCCCTTACGACATGGCGATGGTCGACGGCTATGCCTGCCGCCGGGCAGACCTGGGCTCGGAGCTTCGGGTCGTGGAGACGGTCCCCGCGGGATACGCGCCCGCGAAGGCCACAGGTCCGGGCGAATGCGCGAAAATCATGACGGGGGCGATGCTCCCCGAGGGTGCGGACTGCGTTTTCATGGTCGAACACAGTGAGCCCACTGACGGTGACGGGGTCCGTTTCACCAGGGAAGATACCTCAGATAACATTTTGCCGCTCGGGAAAAACATTGCCAAAGGCGACCTGCTCCTTTCACCCGGTCATCGCATACTCGCATCCGACGTCGCGGTCCTCGCGTCGATGGGCTGCGTGCGGCCCAAGGTATATAAGCGGGCGCGCGTGGCCGTGATAGCCACAGGCGATGAATTGGTCGAGCCTGAGATACAGCCGTCGCCCGTTCAGATCCGCAGCAGCAACGGCGTGCAATTGTGCGCCCAGGTCGAGGCGATGGGATGCATCGCGACCTACATCGGTATCGCGCATGACACCGAGGAATCGCTCGAGGCTTGCCTAAAGTCCGCCATGGATGGACACGATCTCGCGCTGTTTTCCGGCGGCGTCTCGATGGGTGAGTTCGACCTGGTTCCGGGGATCCTGGAGAAGAATGGAATCAAGATCCAATATGACCGCGTGGCGATCCAGCCCGGGAAACCGACAACCTTCGCATATTCAGACGACCTGTTTTGCTTCGGACTTCCGGGAAACCCGGTTTCGACATTCGTTATCTTCGAACTGCTCGTCAAGCCGTTCCTGTTGGCGATGATGGGCCACGACTACCGGCCGCCGCAGGTGCGAATGCGCCTCGCGAGCACGATGACGCGCAAGTCGGGCGCGCGGAAGGCATGGGTGCCCGTCGTCACGACCGACGACGGCCGGATCGCGCGCGTGGACTATCACGGCTCGGCGCACATCAACGCGCTGTGCCATGCGGAAGGGATTATCGCCTTTCCGGAGGGCACGACGGAGTTGCCCGAGGGCACGGAAGTCGCCGTGCGGCTGATTCGCACCTAAAGGAGTAGGATGGGCTTCAGCCCATGCGGTCGGCCACTGTTGCGTGAGGTCGGCCACTGTTGCGTGAGTGATGCCTTTCGTG